>DATFCB010000288.1:0-6786 GCA_035253525.1 Pyrinomonadaceae bacterium
CTCGCCCGTGCTGACACTCGTGCCGCCGCCCGGCCCGCCGCCTGCGTCCGCACCCGCGGCGACCGCCGCGCGTCCCGCATTCCAAAACTCGCCGGACCAGAACGCGCCACCCAGGGCCAGGCAAGGCTCGACCATTGAGAGCATTAAGGAAGGGCTCGAACGCCGCAGCCGGATGTTCCTCGTCATCGCGCTCGAAGGCGCGCGCAAAGCCGTGGTCGAAGGCGACGAGTTGTACGTCGAGTTCGCGCCGGAGGCCAAGCACCTGCGCGACAACCTGGCGAAGCCGGAGAGCGTCAAATTGCTGCGCGAAGTCGTCCGCGAGGTGACCGGGCGCGAGATGGGCGTGCGCATCGTCGTCAAAGAGAGAGACGCAGGCGGCGCGCACGACGAGCCTCCATCGAAAGAGGAGGAGGAGCGGCTTAAGGAACAGCTCCTACGTCAAAAAGCGGAGCAAGACCCGCAGGTGCAGGACGCCATGCGAAAATTCCGTGCCGAGATCGTTTACGTGCGACCGCCGGAGGCGCAGTAGGTATTTAAAGAGCAAGACAAGAACGGCAAGCGTCTTTAAGTGCCCGCTGCCCGTTGCGAACTTTTCCGCGTCGCTCTCGTATATTACGCACGGAGGTGAGTGAAAAAAATGCGTGACCCAGCTTTAGCAGGAGTTTTAAGTTTTCTGATTCCGGGCATCGGCCAGCTTTACAACGGCAGGATTCTGGCGGGCCTTTTCTGGCTCATTATCACGCCGGGCTTCTGGATCGGGACGGGCGGCACGCTCGGCTGGGTTTGCCACATCATCTCTGCCTACACGGCCTACAGCTACGCCAAGGAGCACCCCGTCCGCTCCTGACCTCTGGCTCGATTATGAAAATTTGATCTTCCCTCAATCGCGCCGCCTACTCGGGCGGCGCGACTTATGTCAGCCGTAGTCTGCCGGTAGGATTCCTCCCCCGACCGCATCCTCACTTCGTCAATTGACGCTAATCTCAAAGCCCTTGCAACAGATGGTGAAAGGAATGTGCCACGCGCGACCGGCATCGCGGTGGACGCCGAGGGCGCGGAGGCAGTGGCTGGACTTCAGTCGAAGTCGCAGCCTTCCGTCCGCGCTCTCGGCGTCCCTGGGGTGAGTAGACCGATTGCCACCAGTCTTGACACAGGGTGGATTTTCGTGTGAGTTACGCTACTTTCTAAATGTGTATGTGATTTTGAGGCGAAACATTTCGCGGGGCCGATGAAGAAAAACTTTGACGCCGACTCCTGCCTCAATCCTCACGGCGCGACGTGTCGCCTGTACCACCTGCGCCCGTGCCAGCCCTGCACGTGCCAGCCGAACTTTGACACCGGATCGAGTTCCTGTATCCAAAAGCCTGACGGGAGGTGCTGCGCGCTGGCGACCCGCCCGGCCTCTACGTCAGCCACGACCACGCCCGCCCCGTCACCTTTAGCGCGGCGCGCGAGTACCTGGCCCGACGCATCGCAGATGTTCGCGCCGCCGCCCAGGTCCGTCACGTATTCGACAGGCAGCAAAGGCGTACGGCAGCGAATCTTTCCGCAGTGTGTCGCCTCTATGACGGGGCAGCCGACGAGCCTCGCGAACGGTGCCGCCCAAGCGGTGTAGCGTTCAATCGAAGTCTGAAGGTAGTGACGAAAAGGCATCCCCCTGGGCGCGCCCCACGTGAAGGAGCCTCCCACCACGATGTCTGCTTTCCCTCGCAAGCGCTCCACGGTCCGCGTGCGATTGAACTCCAGGCACAGCGCGACGCCCGCCGTCAGACCTCCCGCTTCGATTAAACCGTCGTCCGTGCCGCCTATGTAAAAGCAGTTCTCCCACATCGTCGGGATGTCCTTGTCATGGCGGCCTGCAATTCCTTCGGGAGTCGCGAGGAAGAATGCGTTGCGGACGTGACCGTCAGCGTCATGGCACAGAAATGAGCCGCCGACGATTGCGCCGTGCCGTTTGGCGAGGGCCGATAACAGGGCCGTCGCGGGTCCGTCAGGCGGCAACGAGTGTTGTGCCAATTCCGGCAGGAACCCCATGCCGGTGGTGAAGAACTCAGGCAGGATGATCCACTCCGCGCCTTCACGTGCGGCCGCATCGGCGAGGCGCTCGGAGGCCGCCAGGTTCGCTTCAACGTCACCGATTACGGTCTCAAGTTGGACGGCCGCCACACGCATGTCGTGCCTTACCTTTATTGAGTGAAGAATTTATACTCGAATGAATGACGCTTGTTTGGATAACATGCGGCGCGGCCCTCGCGGCGGTCGCCTGGTATTTTCTCTGGCGACGCCCGCTCCGCTGCTACCTCTGCTCGAAGCGGATTAGGGGCGCTGAGCGCAGCGCACACTACCCGATTAACGGGAGGCGGCGAGTCGTTTGCGGGCGCTGCGACGACAACAACCTCAGACTCACTTCGACGGAACCTCAAGGCCGCTGAGCGCCCGCGTGCTCCCGGCTATACCTCTTCATCTTCAACATAGGCAAAGCGGCCGTAGTAGAGATCGAGTATCGGGATAGCGAAGCCTTGAAACATAGCCCCCGGCGTCTCGATTTGCAGGCGCAGGCCCAGGCAGTCGTAACGCACGCCGTTGTCGTCCATTCTGAAGAGGTAATAGAAGAACGAAGTGCCCTGCGGCCAGGAGCCGTTATCGGCGATGTCCAGGTACACGGGCTTGACTGCCTCTTCGAAGTTCCCGGCCTGCTTCTCAACTTCCTTATCCCGTACCCACGGATAATCCTCACCGTAAGTCAGGCTCCTTTTTTCGAGCACGTGCTTGTAGCTTTCGAGCGCCACCTTAATCGCCGAACGCACACGGTCCTCTGTGACGAGCGTTGCGTAGTCCTCCCTGCCGTCCGCTTCTAGACTCCACCGGCAAATCTGCACGGCCTCCTTGAGCGATTTGGCCCGCGAATAGTCACCGCCGCTTAGCACGCCGCCGTCCTCCTGTCACAGCCGGAACGATCAGACCATCAAGGTCTTTCGATGAGGTGCCTGATAATACCCTAAGAAGCGACGCCCGGCGGAGATGGGAACAGAGTAGATTCAATGCTTCCTGACTCGCCTGCCGTCTCGGAAAATGTCGCGGCCCACACTCAGATGATGGTCTGCCTCCTGCGACTTTTCCGGCCGTTCAGTTATAATCTTCTTTCCCGAAACAAAGTCTGATTTTCATCGCACTAAATACAGAGGAGCAGTTTGATGACCGCCGAGAAGATAGAGAAGCGCCCCGACCGCATCAGGTTTGAGGGACGCATCCTTTTCCTGACCGAAGACACGAGCCTCGTCCGCCGCCAGTTGGAGACAAGTGTGGACTTGGAGCACGACCCGGCGCGGCCGCTGATGAACAACATCTCGACGGACGAGATTACGCCCGGCTGGGTCTGCTTCTACTACGACGAGACGCTCGGCCAGTACGTTTACGTAGGGATGCGCGAGCAGGCCGTCAAGAAAGATGAAGTGAAGAACGGCGGCTTCGCGGTCGTCGTCTCGGGCCTCTCGAAAGGCTGCGGCTCGTCGCGCGAAACCGCGCCGTATGCGGAGAAGGCCGCAGGTGTCGAACTCGTCATCGCCAAAACCATAGAGAAGATTTACGGACAAAACGCGCAGAACATAGGGCTGCTCACGTCAACCGACTTCGGCCTGATAGAGCGCATCCGCCGCAATGAGGAGATTCCGCTCGCGGAGTTCACGCGCGGCCTTGACCCCATCTCGCAATCAATCGTCGAATACGGCGGGCTGTTCAACTACAACAAGGCGCGGCTCGCAGGCGAGGTGCGGCCGCCGCGCCTTGAGACACAGAAGCGCCCGATGAACATCGTGGAAAAGATCATCGCGCGCCACGCGTTCGTCGGCGCGGGCGAGGTCGGCGTCGAGGCAGTCAAGCCCGGAGACGCCTTGTTTGCCGTGGCCGACGTGCGCTTCTCGCACGAGTACGTCACGCCTATGGCCGAGAGTCTTTTCAAGCAGGCTTTGGGCAAGGAGGCGCGCGTCACGGAGCCCGAATCGGTCTACGCCTTCCGCGACCACCTGACATTCTTGGGCCGCGTGATGTCCGACGAGAAGCGCAAGATGGGACTCCTTGAGCGCGCGGACGGCCTCGCCGTCACGCAGGCTAATTTCACAGAGGAGCAGGGCATACGTCTCTACGGCGGGACCGAGGAACGCGGCTCGGAAGCCATCTGTCACAACGCCGTGGTCGAGGACATAGCGCTGCCGGGCCAGTTAGTTATTGGCACAGACTCGCACACATGCATGGCGGGCGTGCTCGGCTGCTTCGCTTTCGGCGTAGGCTCGACCGATATGGCGAACGCCTGGTACACAAAAGACATTCGCGTCCGCGTCCCCGAAACCGTCCGCTTCGTCCTTCGTGGCAAGAAGCGCGACGACGTGACCGCCAAAGACGTGATGCTCTACATCCTGGCGACCGATTATATGAAAGAGGGCAAGGGCATCGGCCAGGTCCTGGAGTTCGCGGGCGAGGGCTTGAAGGACATGCCTATGGACGAGCGCGCGACGCTGACGAACATGGCGGTGGAGGCGGGCGGCACGACCGGCATCATAGAACCTGACGAGGTGACGCTCGAATACCTGGTCCGCATGCGCGGCCTCGACGCCGAAGAGGTGCGCAAAGGTTTCCTCAAGAGTGACGAGGACGCGGAGTACGCCGCGACGTTCGAGATTGATTTGGGCCAGATTCGCCCGATGGTCGCGACACCGGGCGACCCGCGCAACGGCGTCAATATCGAAGACCTGCCGGCCGAAGTTAAGATTGACGCGGCTTACGGCGGCTCCTGCACGGGCGGCAAGATGGCGGATATGGACATGTACGCGGCCGTGCTGAAGCGGGCCGTCGAGCAGGGGCGGCGGGTCGCGCCCGGCGTGCGGCTCTATTTGCAATTCGGCTCGCAGAAGATTAAGGAGTACGCGCGCCAGCGCGGCTACATCGAAATCTTCGAGCAGGCCGGGGCCGAGTTGATTGACCCCAGTTGCGGGGCGTGCATCAACGCCGGGCCGGGCGCGTCGCCCTCGGCCGAGACCGTCACCGTCAGCGCGCAGAACCGCAACTTCCCAGGACGCAGCGGCCCAGGCAAGCTCTACCTCGCCAGCCCCTACGTCGTCGCCGCCTCGGCCATCGCCGGCCACATCGTCGAGCCCGAAGAGTTTTTGCGCGAGCGCGAGGAAGAGTTGGTGGGCGTATGACTCCCACCAGTTGGCAACTCAAACGCATCGGCACGGGTCGCGTCACGACTGAGTACGCGCGCAAGTACGAGCGGACGGAGCGCGAGCGGCGCTACTTGCTGCGCGTACTCCCCCCCGGCCTCAAGACGAGCGACCCGCACGCGCAGATCACAGACAACTACATCACAAACACGCGGCTGCGCCTGCGTAAGTCGCGCTGGCCTTCGACGAACGAATGGACGCTCAAGCTCACGCAGAAATACGCGCCAAGCCCGCCCGACTTCTCGCGCACGCTCATCACGAGTATTTACCTGAGCGAGGAGGAGTACGAAGTCCTCTCCGTCTTCGAGGGCAACGAGCTACGCAAGAACCGCCACCCGTACGAGCACGAAGGCCGCAAGTATTCAGTTGACGTTTTCCTGGGCGACTTGCGCGGCCTCATCCTCGCCGAAACAGATTTCGACACGGACGAAGAGATGGACGCCTTCCCGCTGCCCCCGTTCGCCTTCATGGACGTGACCAACGACGAGACGTTCACCGGCGGAAGACTCGTCGAACTCTCGTTTGACGATGTGCGGAAGAGTCTGATGATGAACGACGGCTCGGAAGACATCTCTGGCTGAATGCGGCTGCACTCTCACGAGACACACTTTCTTTCAGACAAGTGTCGGCGGATTCCCTCCGAGAAATTCCGTTAGCTCCTTTTCCGTCGGCAGGGAGGTTCGCGCGCCGAGGCCGCGACACTTGAGGGCGGCCGTGGCGTTGGCGAGGCGGAGGCAGTCTTCAATGTCCGCGCCGCGCATCATCCCGTAGATGAAGCCCGCGTGGAAGGCGTCGCCCGCGCCGGTCGTGTCGCGGCAGACGCCCGGCACGGCGAAGGCGGGCGATTCCAGAAAGACCCCTTCGTGATAAAGGAGCGCGCCGCGCACGCCGAGCGTCATCCCTACGACGGCGCAGCCGTAACGCGCTTTGACTTCGACGAGCGAAGCCCGCTCGTCCGCAATCCCCGTCAGGCGGCGCGGGAACTCCTTCGACGAGATGAGCACGTCTATCAACGGCAGAAGCAACGGCAATCCCTCGTAAATGTTGTCTATGTCTGCGGAGACGATTGTGCCAGAAGCTTTCGCCTCCCGTGCTACGGGCACGCACGCAAGGGGGTCGTGCGCGTCCAGGTGCAGCACGCGCCCGCGCGAGGCTATCTCAATCGGAGCTTCTTCGGGTGCATATGCCAGCCTCTCGTCGCGGTCCCAGATGACCGTGCGCTCGCCGCTCGGCCCGTCAATGATGATGAAAGCGATCTGATTTTTCGCGCCCTCGACCACCTCCGCGAGGTCCGTGTTGACGCCTTCGCCGACGAGTTCCGCCAGGCCGAACTGCCCCGCGTCGTCCGACCCGAAGCGCCCCGCGTAAGCCGTCTTCATCCCCAACCTTCGCAGCCCGGCCATCGTCGTCGCCGTCTGGCCCCCCGCCGCGCGCACGTGCTCACTGAGCCGCACCTTCGTATCGAAAGCCGGGTACGCCGGCACGACGACCAGATGGTCAACCGCGTTCAGGCCGAAGCCGACGGCGTCGAACTCTCTTTCACTCGGCAACGCGAATGTGAAGCGCACAG
>DATFCB010000289.1:0-5141 GCA_035253525.1 Pyrinomonadaceae bacterium
CTTCCTCGCCCCTGCGAAATTGATCGCTAAACAAGAATCGTTCTCCTAGACGCGGGCGCAACGACGTGGGGGAGACGCGCCCGGATGACCAAAAAATTGAAAAATTGCCAAAATATCTGTCGCCGTCGCACACTTTTGCGCACAAAAGCAGGCAGCGTGACATGATAGAGGCTGAGCGGGGCAAAGGCAAGCGGAAAACGGCCGCTGGTAAATCGTAAATGGTGATTAGATAAAGGCATTTCGTCTATTTACGATTTACGATTCACGATTTACGGTTTACGGTTTACGATGTCCTCATGAGCATTCATCCGACGGCCGTCGTCAGCCCGCGCGCTCTGGTCGCGGCGGGCGTCCATATTGGCCCGTTTGCGGTCATAGAGGACGACGTGGTCATCGGCGAGGGCTGCGAGATAGCCTCGCACGTCGTCGTCAAGCGTTACACCACGCTCGGGCGCGGGAATCGCGTCTACGAGCACGCCGTGCTGGGCGGCGAGCCGCAGGACGTGAAGTTTCGAGGGGAACAGAGCCGGCTCGTCGTCGGAGACGATAACTTGATTCGGGAGTCCGTAACGCTTCATCGCGCGAGCGGCGAAGGTGAGGCGACGCGCGTCGGCTCGCGCAATTTCCTGATGATAGGCGTTCACGTCGCGCACAATTGTGCCATCGGAGACGACAACATCTTCGCCAACGAGGTGGCGCTCGCCGGACACATCACAGTCGAGGATCACGTCTTCCTCTCGAACAACGTCGGCTGCCACCAGTTCGTGCGCCTCGGGCGTTACGCTATGGTCGGCGGCAAGTCTAAGATCGTGCAGGACGTGCTTCCTTTCTTCACGACCGACGGCAACCCGCCGCGCGTGCGCGGGCTCAACTCCGTGGGCCTCAGACGCGGGGGCTTCTCGGCCGAAGAGCGCAAGGCCCTGAAGGAAGCCTACAGGATTCTCTTCCGCGGCAATCTCACGCTCGCGGACTCGCTCGGCGAGCTTGAGCGAATTGATGATCCCAACGTCCGGCACCTCGTCAACTTCATACGCGGCTCGCGCCGCGGCTTCACGCGCGCCGGACGCCGCGGCCTAGACGGACTTCGAGCGGACGAGGAGCCGCTGACCGGCTGAATCTCATGAGCATGGAGAGAAGAGAAGTGACCGTTGCAGAATTGGCCGCGCACGTCGGCGGGCGCGTTCGCGGGGACGGCGAACGATTAATCAGAGGTGTGGCGAGCGTCGAGAGCGCCGCGGAGGGTGAGATAGCTTTCGTCGAAGACAGCAAGCTCTTCGAGAGCGCGCGCTCGTCGAATGCTTCCTGCTTAATCGTGCCGGAGGGAGCGCAGGTTGACGCCCCCTGTCTCATCGAAGTCAGGAAACCTAAGCTCGCGTTTGCTCTCGTCGCGGAGTTGCTGCACCCGCCGAAACGGCGTGCGGGCGCGCGTCACCCGACCGCAATCGTGGACGAGAGCGCGAGCGTGGACGAGAGCGCCTTCGTCGGCGCGCGTGTGGAAATCGGCGCGGGCGCGAGCGTCGGCGCGGGCACGCAGATTCTCTCCGGGGCGCATCTGGGGGAGAACGCAACCGTCGGGCGCGACTGCGTCATTCATCCGAACGTAGTGCTCTACGAGAACGTGACTTTGGGCGACCGCGTGATTCTGCACGCCGGAGTCGTCATCGGCGCGGACGGTTTCGGCTACGTGCCGGACGCAGAGAACGTGCGTCACAAGTTCCCGCAGATTGGCACAGTCGTCATAGAAGACGACGTGGAGATTGGGGCCGCGACGTGCGTTGACCGCGGCGCGCTCGGCGAGACGCGCATCGGGAGCGCGACCAAGATTGATAATCTCGTGCAGATCGCGCACAACGTACGCATCGGCCGGCGCGTCGTCATCGCCGCGCAGACCGGGATTTCGGGCAGCACGGTCATCGAAGACGACGCCATCATCGGCGGGCAGGTCGGGATGGGCGACCACGCGCGCGTCGAGAGCGGCGCAATCATCGGCTCGAAGGCAGGCATTCTGCCGGGCAAGATCGTCCGCGCGGGCGTCTGGTGGGGCATCCCCGTCCAACCACTCGACCAGTACAAGCGTCTTAACGCGCACGTCAACCGCCTGCCGCAGTTGCGCGAGGAGGTTAAGGAACTGCGGCGGCAGATTAAAGAGTTGCAGGCGAAAGTCGGCGGCGAAGAATAAACGGGCCGCGCGTTCAATCGGAGTGACACGATTCTTGACAGGGTTTGCGGCCGCGCCGTAGAGTCGAATTGATTCGACGCGAAGGCTCGCCAGGAGCGTTTCGCCTGAGGCTTTAGGCTCGTCGCCTCTGTCAGTGTTCTAAGGCATACACGGTCCGCACGGCTATGGAAATTAACAAGTGCGCTAATTGCGGTCTGGTGAATCTGGCGGGAGAGGTGAGGTGTCAGCGCTGCAATGACCTGTTGCCGCTGCCGGACCAGAGCGGCAAGTGGACGAAAGTGGTGCCGCCCCCGACTCACTCCTGGATGGCGGACTCCACTCCCCCTCAGCCGGTCGCGCCGCTCGTCTCCAATCCGAAGCTTTTCCCCTGCCCTGATTGCGGGCGCTCGTGCTCAAAGTCTGCCCCGGCCTGCCCGCAGTGCGGCAGACCTTTCGCCCAGGGCAACGCGCCGTACGCCCCGCCTCCTGCGCAGGCCCAGGCGATGATCCCCCACCCGCCGCAGCAGATTCATTATCACTACCAATACCCGCACCCCACGCATCAGGTGTGGAGCCCCGGCGTAGCGGCCGTGCTGAGTCTCTTCATCCCCGGCGTGGGCCAGATGTACAAAGGGCGTGTCGGCGAAGGGCTGCTCTGGCTCATCTTCACCCCCATCGGCTACGTCATGTTCATCCTCCCCGGACTGATTATGCACATCATCTGCATCATCAACGCGGCGCAGGGCAACACGTACAGACAGGGCGGGTAAACTCGGCGGGCGTTTAAGACACTTGCGCGCTACTGTGCCAGTCGCGCACGGCGCTCAGAATGGCTTGAGCGGCGCGGCTCGACGCGCCCGCTTCGCCGAGCCTCGCGGCGGCTTCTTTGAGTCGCGCGCGTGCCTCTTCGTTTCGCTCCCGGCTCAATAGTTCCTTGAGTTCTTCCGCCAGCCGCTCGCCTGTCAAGTCTCCCTGCATCAGCTCCGTCACGAGCCGTTCGCCGGCGATCAAGTTAATCAATCCGAAATGCTCCGCGCTGATGAGGCGGCCGAGCGTGTGCCAGTTTATAAAAGACTCTTTGTAGACGATGACGAAGGGCGTATCAATCAGCGCGGCTTCGAGCGTGGCCGTGCCGCTCGCGACCGCCGCCGCGTCCGCCGCGCCCAACGCCTCGCGCGTCTCGTGCTGCGTGATGTGAAGATTGACGGCGGCGTGGGAGTTGTTCCGCGCGGCGGCAGCGATGATGGCCTCGGCTTCTTCACGCGGGCGGTTGTGTGCCAGCGCGAGGACGAACTGAATTTCAGGGCGCTCGCGCGCGAGGTGCTGCGCGGCGTCGAGCATCGGCGGCAGGATGCGCTCAAGCTCTTTGCGGCGGCTGCCCGGCAGGAGCGCGACCAGCGGGCGCGTCGGGTCCAGGTCGTTGCGGCGACAAAACTCCTCGCGCCCGTAGCGCGGCTCGACGCGCCCCGCGAGCGGGTGGCCCACGAAGCGCACGTGCCGGACGCCGCGCTCTTCGTACCAACCCGGCTCGAACGGAAGGATGGCGAGCAGCAGGTCAACGTCGCGCCGTATGTTGCGGACGCGGTAAGCGCGCCAGGCCCAAAGCTGCGGGCTGATGTAGTAGATGACGCGCAGGCCGCGCCGGTGAAGCGCGCGCGCCAGCCTCAGGTTGAAGTCGGGCCAGTCAACGAGGACGACCGCCTGCGGGCGGCGTTCGACGGCGGCGCGTTTGAGCGTCTTAAAGGCCCGCCAAAACTTCGGCAGCGCCCGGCCCACCTCGGCTATCCCCATGATCGCCAAATCGTCCGCGCGCACGACCGTCTCGACGCCCGCCTCTCGCATCAGCGCTCCCGTCGCGCCGAAAAACTCAAACTCCGCGCCCCCGCCCGCCTCTTCCCTGAGAGCACGCACGAGGTCCGCGGCATGAGCGTCACCCGAGGGCTCGCCCGCGACGACCATCAGACGCAAGTGTTCTGTCATTGCGAGCATAATAGCAGTGGTCAGTGGTCGGTGGTCAGTGGTCAGTTAACAGAAAGAAGAAGGCAGCCGAATGATATTAGCCTGGCTGCCTTCTTTTCTTTCTTGTTCTTAACTGACCACTGACCACCGACCACTGACCACTGCTTTCTGCTTTGCGGCTTTCCGTGTTAGCATCGCCCCGATTTTCAGACCAAGACGGCGCGCACTTCTCACGACCCTGAGAACTGAAGATTCGCGCCCAGCGTTCGGCCTTCGGAGGTCTTCGATTTCTCCTTTGGGTAACTTCTTCCCCGCGGCAAAATTCTGTGCCAGGCTCGCGTTTCTCCTCGTGTGCCTGACTTCGACGGCGCTGGCACAACAGACGAACCCGGTTGAGCGCCAGGTCATTAATCCAATCACCGACACGCCGAACGTCAACCCGCTGACGCAGGAGCAGCCGCCCATCCGCCCGCCGCGCGTCGCGCAAGCGAGCGACGCCGCACAGAGTACAGAGGAGTTGACCGTCACGGCCGCGAAAGAGACCGTCTCGGGTCCGAAGGAAGCGGTCGTCGCCGTCTACGAGGGAAACGTTGACGCGCGCATCGGGACTTTTCGCTTGCAGGCAGACAAGGTGACGGTCTACGAGGCCAGCAACCGCGTCGTCGCGGAGGGCAACGTCGTCTTCGACCAGGGCGACCAGCAGCGCATCACGGGCTCGCGCGCCGAGTGGAACTACCGCACCAAGACCGGCTACTTCATCAACTCCACGGGCTTCACCAACCAGACGCAGGACGGGACCGTCATCTACTACACGGCCGACTCCGTCGAGAAGATCAGCTACGACACCATCGTCGCCATCAACGCGGAGATTACGGCCTGTGAGGACAACGTCCCGAAGTGGAGTTTCAAGGCCGCGCGGGCCGAAATCAAGATCGGCGACCGCGTGCGCGTCAAGGGGCCGACCTTCCGCGTCAAGAATGTGCCAATCCTTTACCTGCCCTACGCGTCCGTTCCCATCAAGCGG
>DATFCB010000290.1:0-2732 GCA_035253525.1 Pyrinomonadaceae bacterium
GCGGACTATGAGTTCTTTCTTCAGAAACGGCTGCTCGACGGGAATGAAACTGAGGAGATGCCGATTGAGGACTATTCGGTCGCGTGGGACGAGGAGAAATCAGTCCCTGTGCGCGTCGGCCGCCTGCGGATTCCCCGGCAAGAACTGGATGACGCTCTGGATCAGGAGGGCGAGCACATGATCTTCACGCCCTGGAATACGACTAAAGATTTACGGCCGCTGGGATCGCTCAACCGCGCGCGAAGAGTGGTTTACTCGCTCTCCGCGCAAAGGCGTCACGAACTCAACAAATCCGTCAACCCTTTCGCCTGAGTCGTCGCGAGGGGCAGAATTTTTCTGACAGGTGTCGGAGAGGTCAGGGCCACGCATCTTTTCCGACACCTAATGCCCGGCAGAATCCACGGGCACACTCCTTGCACTCAGCCTCGCCCATTATGAATGGTCACGGAATCAAAACGAGCCTGGTCTTATTCATCGCGTCACTGATTTTCGCCTCCGGCGCGCGGGCGCAAAGCCCTGCCCCGAAAGCGGACGCCAGTCGCGAGCGCGCCGTCGCGCTCTGGGAGGAAGCGATTCGCGCCAAGGGAGGCCGCGAGCGCCTGCTATCAATCGAGAATTTTCTCATCACGTCAACCGTAGATGTGCAGGCCAAAAGAGGGAGCGCCATCACGGAAACCGAGCGGATTTACGCCGCGCCCGGCAAGGCCTGGATATTCAAATATACCCCCGACTACGACGTTTCCGTTGAAGCGACTGTTATCAACCCTGGCCGCAATCTCTGTATGGTCACTATGGGGCCGGTGGGCGGAAGCGGAAGTGTGCCACAACTTTCCTACTGCACCCCGACCACCCCGACCGAGTATCTGGCACAGGACCCTCTCATCTACCTCATGGAGACGAGCTGGATCAAGCCGGTTCCCGTCCGCGCCCGGACGGAAGGAAAGGGAGACAAGCAAATAGACGTGGTCGAAACTGAGGTCGGCGCGCTCCACGTGGATTTCTATCTTCACCGCAAGACGCGGCTGCCGTTCAAGGTGGTGACAGACAAGTTTTACGGCGTCCCGCAGCTCACAGACAAGTTGGGGATGACTGTGTACCTCGAAAAATACGAGCCCGTTGACGGCATACAGATGCCCCGCCGCGTGACCCGCGAGCCGTCCGTCATCGAATCAACTGTCGAGGTTGTCCGCCGCGACACGGAGAGCGCGCGGTACAGCTTCAACGTTTCTTTTGACGAAAAGATTTTCGAGCAGCCCGCGCCCAGGAAAGTTAAGCGCGGCGACTGGAAGGCGCGTAGAGGCGGCTGAGATACTCTTCACACGAGTCTTAGCGGCTCCCCGAAATGGAGGTCTTCATGCGATTGAAATTCAGAATAATTGTTCGTCCCGCCATTGCGCTCGCGGTCCTACTGATTAGCGCAGCCGTCTCTTCGGCACAGGAAGACCCTGTGCCGAAGACCAGATTGCGGAGTCCGGCGTCTGTGAGCGGACACATCGGCGGCGAGTCGCACGACAGTTATGTGATCCGCGCCCGCAGGGGCAGGAGAATGACGGTGCAACTGTCATGGCGGCGTGAGGGCGACAACCGCGCTGAATTGACCGTCAGCGAATCGGCTAACTTCTTCGAAGGTGGGTCGGTCAATTTCGGTAAGACCTCCGCCGACGGTCGCCGCTGGGACGGCAGAATACCCAGGACGGGCGATTATTACATCTACGTGGTGGCACACCCCGAGGCGCGTTACAGGCTCAGAGTAAAAGTCAGATAGCCACTTCCGAATTCTACAGCGCGCAGCTTGACTCATCCGGCGCGAGGCGCGTTTATACCCGGTTGCGCCTCACGCCTACTTCACGCCGTCTTTATAGCCCTGATGCCTTGCGGCTTCTCGGCTTCGGCGAGGCGGCGCAACTCGTAGAGTTTCGTCAGGGCTTCAACTGGCGCGAGCGCATCCAGGTCGAGGGCGAGTAGAGCCTGTGCCATTTCGGAGGCGCGGGGCGGGGCGTTCGTTGCGGAGTTCTCTGCCCCGCCCGCCGGCCGGTGGCCGTGCGCTTCGTAGTGTGCCAATAATTCTTCAGCGCGGCGGACGACAGGGCGCGGCAGTCCCGCGAGCTTGGCCGCGTATACGCCGTAGCTCTTCTGAGCGCTGCCGGGGCTGACCTTGTAGAGAAAGACCAGTTCGCTCCCCTCCTCGTCAATCTCCACGAAAAGATTCTTCAGGCGCGGCAGAAGCTCGGCCAGTTCGGGTAGCTCGTGGTAGTGCGTGGCAAAGAGCGTCTTCGAGCGTATGTGCGGGTGGTTGTGTATGAATTCGAGGACGGCGCGCGCGACCGCCAGCCCGTCGTAGGTCGAAGTGCCGCGCCCCAGTTCGTCCAGCAGGATGAGCGAGCGCGGGGTGGCGTGGTGCAGAATCCTTGCCGTCTCGATCATCTCCGTCATGAATGTTGACTCGCCGCTCCCCAGGCGGTCGTAGAGACCTATGCGCGTGAAGATGCGGTCGCAGAGGCCGACGGTCGCGGCCGTCGCAGGGACGAAGCTTCCGGCCTGCGCCATCAGCACGATGAGCGCCGCCTGCCTGAGATAGGTTGATTTGCCGGACATGTTCGGGCCGGTGATTAAAGCTATTTGTGCCGCATCGTCGCCGCCGAGTTCCACGTCGTTGGCGACAAAAGTCCCGTCGGCTGCCAGCCTTTCGAGGACCGGGTGACGGCCCATTTCGATTTTCAACTCGGGCGAAT
>DATFCB010000291.1:0-3063 GCA_035253525.1 Pyrinomonadaceae bacterium
CACGCAAACTTCTCACAGCCCGCGCCGTCTCACGCCGGGCGCCTTCCCTCCCTTGTGCGTGATTACTCTCCCGGCAGTAAAGGTGCGCGGCGGGCAGGGCGTGAGGTATCCCGAACCAGCGACACCCGGCAAGGCATCAGATGAAACAATTCCTGACAAGACGTGCCCGGCTCGAAAGCATCATCGCGGCCGTCGAGCGCGCGATCCGGCGGCGTGCCGACGCCGAGGCCGGTCGGATGCTCGAACTCTTCGAGCAGTTCCCTTCCTTCTGGTGCAACGAGGAGGAGGCCACGCAGTTGCGTAACAAGTTGAGCGTCGTCGCCTACGGCCTCACGGGCGAGTCCAACTCGGCCATCAACTTCGCCGACGCCCTGATGCGCGAGCAGGCGGGACTCGTCCCGCGCGAGGAAGACACCGACCCCGTTTTCGAGGAGTACGACCGGAGCGAGGGCGTTAAGTTCCGCGACGGCGGGGTGGCGTTCGTCGTCGTCGGGCCGTGCCCGGTGGCGCACTTCAGGCACGCCGTCGTCATGAAGACATCTGACAACTCGTTGAAGCTGATGCCGTGGTCGCTGGTGATGCGGCTGGCGCAGTCGGTCGCAGCGTAAGGAGCGACGCCGGAGGGCTATTCATACCATGTCAGTCAATAGATACGTCCCACTCGAATTAATCGAAAAGATGTCGCTCTACTGCGGCGCCGGCACCAGTGATAAGGTGTATCACATCAGCTTGGTGCGTGTTGATTCCGGCTTCATCAACATCATCTATTACGGCAAGCGCATCGACGACGTGGGCGAAGAAGACAAGTCCAAGTCGTCACTCGCTTACACGACCAAGCCCGCACTGCCCACGACCTTCGAGAAGGCTAAGAAAGATTTCGACGACAAGACGACCGAGAAGCTGAATAAGAAGAGGTACGTCTTCTACCAGACCGGGCACATCGTCAACACGCAGTCGAGCATGTACTCGCCGACGGGCGCGGCGGCCGCGTCCGGGGCCTCGGCCGAGCAGGGCATGCTCATCCAACCGCCCCCCGCGCCGCCCCCCATCACGCTCGCCGGGACGGGCTACATCCCTCAGCTCCTTAACCCGACGACGCGCGGCGGCTGCGAAGAGTTCTTCAAGGACCCGAACTACTGGGGCAGCCCGAAAGCCGACGGCGAGCGTTTCCTGTTCGGCCATCGAGGCGGGACCGTGGCCGCGTCGAACAGGAACGGCGAAGGCACGTCCGTGGCCGCGCACCTCGAAGCCGCTCTGGCCGAGATCGTGGAGGCGACGAACCAGACGGCGGGCCTTTGCTTCGACAGCGAGCGCATCGGCGAAGTCGCCTACGTCTTCGACCTGCTCGAATTCGACGGTGAACCTTTGAGCCCGCCCGACGGCAGCGGCGAATACGTCAAACTCCCTTACTTCGCCCGCGTCGCCCACATGGACCGCATCAGGGCGCAGTACCGGCGCTGGCGCGAGTCGAAGTCGCGCACGGGCAAGCCTTACATCAGGTTCCTCCCCATCGCGCGGACCGAGGAGGCGAAGCGCAAGCTCTTCCGCGAGATCGAAGCCAGCCACGGCGAGGGGATGGTCTTCACGCACATCCAGAGCCTCATCCTGCCGGGCAAGCCCAACTCCGGCGGCCAGCGCCACAAGTTCAAGTTCACCAAGGAACTCGACTGCGTGGTCCGCACCACGGAGCGACGCAGCTTCGAGTGCTTCGTCTACCACGAGGGCAGGCTCACCGCCATCGGCCTCTGCGCGTCGGGCGTCACCGAGCCGCTCTACTACGGCCTGCTCGAATCCGAAGGGCGCGGCGAGGTGAGGGTCGCCACCGTCCGCTACCTCTACGGGACCGGCGCGGTCGCAGACGGCGGGAAGATGTACCAATCCACGTTCATCCGCTTCCGCAGCGACAAGAGGCCGGAGGAGTGCACCAGCGATCAACTCGAAGTGACGAACAGGAGCGTGCTCGAAGAGATCGTCGTCGATGACCTGGCGGCGTAAGAAAGAAGCGGACGGCGCGGAGGATAACAATCCAAACCGCGCCGAGGACTCCCATGAGTAGACACCTGATCAATCCCTGCACGCCCTGGGTCGCCGACGGAGAGCGTCGAGAGTTCTTCCGCTTCTACCGGGGCACACTCGAAGTCGCCACCATGAAGGACGACGAGTCGCGGGAGGACGACGCGCAGGCCATCGATCCGACGACGCTGGGCGACGACGACATCGCTTTCGACCTCGCGCTTCAGGAGCGTCTTCGCACCCTACATTTCGCAGGCAAGGCTTTCGACCTGGACGGCGAGCCCACGGACATCTTCGACTTCGTGGAAGTGAACCGGCTGGAGATTGAGGAAGTCGAAAGAATCTCCGAACTCGATCCGGGCGCGTCCATCACCTACGGCGGCGGCGCGGCGGCCACCTTCGTGCTCACGCGGGCCGTCCTCGCCGGCGGCAAGCGGGTGAAGGTCGGCGACCGCGTCGAACTGGCGCGCGACGTGGATCGCTACGACGCATTCATCGCCAAGAAGGGGCTGCGCGGCACCATCTCCGAAATCAGCGAGCACGTCGTCACCGTCCTCCTCGATGAGCATTTGAACGGCGCGGAGGAGTGGGACAATAACGTGTGCTGGGGCTCAAGCGACCAACTCGCCGAGTTCGACGAAGACGTCCGCCTCCTCGACCAAACCTCCGTCTAACGCCCGACCAATCCACGCGGATACGAACATGAGAAGCAGCAGAAAGTCTCCGGCACCCGGAAAGAGCCGCCACGCGACCGCCGACGAAGAGACGCCCATCAAGGGCTTCTACCGGCTGACCGACCTGATGGCCGCGAGCGCCACCCCGCCGCGTCATTACGCGGGCCCCGCCGTCGAGATCGAGTTCGGCCTGTTCTACAAAGGAGGCAGGGGCACGGCCGGCGAAATCTTCGTCACGTGGGAGAGGGTCGGCGGCGGCAGCTCTCTCACGCCTAAGCTGCACGCTTACGGCGACTCCTTCGCCGCCCTCTGGCAGTTGCGGCAGGTCATCAGGGTGCTCTCGTCTCGCCCGAACATCACGCCGGACGAACTCTGC
>DATFCB010000292.1:0-3276 GCA_035253525.1 Pyrinomonadaceae bacterium
AAGGACTCGAAGGCGGGCTGCGACTTCAACTGCTCGAAGCGCGCCGTCAGCTCGTCGGCGTCCACGCTGAGCCCCCTGGCGTAGGGCTTGATGAGTTCGTTGAAGTCCTTGCCATTGATGTCCTCGCGCGAGAGGATGACGTTGTAGATGGGTCGGGAGTCAACCAGAAGCTTGTTGTTGCGGTCGAAGATGACGCCGCGCGGCGCGGGGATGGGCAGAAGGCGTATGCGCTGATTCTCGGCGCGCTCGGCGTAGTACGGGCCTTTGACGATTTGCAGATAGTAGAGGCGCACGCCGAGCGCCGTGATCATCAGGATCATGACGATCTGTATGACGCGCAGCCGCGAGCGCAGATTCTGTGAATCGTCCTCGAATTTCATAAAAACAGTGATAAGTGATAAGTGATAAGTGATAAGTTAAGTGGTTTTACTTCTCACTCATCACCGCCCTTTTCTTCTTCCCAGTTTGACGATGCCGCGGCGGGCGACGCGGCGGCGGAAGGCCAGTTGTCGCCGCTGGCGCGCGCGCTCGCTGAAGACCAGGTCGAGCAGGTAAAGGAGAATCGTCCCCACCACGGTCGTCCCCACCAGCTTGAAGGAAGCCTGCTCGACGAACTTGAAGTTCGTCGGCTGCCCGAGCATGCGATGTAGGAGAACGTAGACGGCGTCGTCCAAGACGGACGCGCCCGCTAAGACGGGGATGCGTGCCAAAGGGTTGTCGAGCATGACGCGCGTCGCCAGGCTGACCACCAGAAACGCCACCAGGGTCTTGGAGAAGCCGCCGCCTCCCAGTAACCCGCCGCTCAAAAGATCGGTCGCCAGCCCGGCCGCCGCGCCGACGAACAACGCCTGCAACGCGTCGCGCTGCAACGCCACATAGACTACCACAATCAGCGGCAGGTCGGCGTAAACAAATCCGGGCCAGACGGCCGGCAGTGACGATTGCAGGATCACGGCGACCGCCAGCACCAGCGCGATTTTCAGTTGACGCATTTCAACAAGTGATAAGTGATAAGTGATAAGTGATAAGAGAAGCGCTTTTACTTATCACTTATCACTTATCACTTATTACGGCTTTTTCCCCACATTCGGCAGCACCTGTTCGGGCGCGCCGGCCTGCGGCGGGTGATAGAGCAGCACCGCCACTTCGCCGAGCGCGTTCAGCCGCGCGCCGGGCTTGATGTGTATCACGTGGGCCACGGTCGCGGACCCCTTCTTGACCTCGACCACCGTGCCGACGTTCAGCCCCGGCGGGTAGATGCCGTCCTGCCCCGTCGTCACGACGTAGTCGCCCGCCGCGACCTCCTCCAGCCCGGAGACGTAGCGCATCTCCAAAAGCCCGTTCTCGCCGAGGCCACGGACTGAGCCGAGCGCATTGGACTGGCCCAGTTGCCCGACGACCGCGCCAGCCGCCGCGCGCTCGTCCGTAATCAGCATGACCTGCGACGACCAGGGGCCGACGCCGACGACGCGCCCGACGATGCCGCCCGGCGTCGCGACCGGCATGTTCAGCTCAATGCCGCTCGTACTCCCACGGCTCAGCGTAATGGTGTCGAACCAGATCGAGGGGTCGCGCGCAATGACGCTGGCCGTCACCATCTGATACTGGCTCTTCTCTTTGAAGTCCAGAAGCTCGCGCAGCCGCTTGTTCTCGTCGCGGTCGGCGCGCAACTGGTTCAACTCCATCTCCATCTGCTCCACATGCTGCTTGAGCTGCGTGTTCTCGGCCGCCGCGTTGCGCAAATTCGAAAGGTACTGGAAGAAGCCCGAGCCCGTGCTGCCCACGCCCGCGGTCGCACGCTGGAAGGGCGAGAGCAGCGCCTGCGCCCAGACGCGAATCATACGCTGCTTCGTCACCCCGTCGCGCGCGTCGTAGGCCATCAACCCCAGATTGAAGACGAGCAACCCCACCAGCCACCACGGGGCTCGCTGCCTGATCTCTTTCTGGGTGCGTGCAACAGCCATAAGTCAGTGGTCAGTGGTCGGTGGTCAGTGGTCAGTGAGAAATCAGTTTTTAACTGACCACCGACCACTGACCACTGACCACTGTTTTTACGTTCCGCTCGTCAGTGTGTTGTCCCACTTGACGCGCTTCAGGAGGTTGAAGTCGGAGAGCATCTTGCCGGTCCCGAGTACGACGGAGGAGAGCGGGTCTTCGGCGAGGCTCACGGGGAGCCCCGTCTCAATCGAGAGCCGCTTGTCCAGGTTCTTGAGAAGCGCGCCGCCGCCCGTGAGCACTATGCCGCGCTCGACGATGTCGGCGGAAAGCTCAGGGGGCGTGCGCTCCAACGCGACGCGCACCGCATTGACGATGGTCGAGACCGAGTCGGCCAGGGCTTCGCGAATCTCCGAGTCCGAAATCGAGATCGTCTTCGGGATGCCTTCGATGAGGTTGCGCCCGCGCACCTCCATCGAGAGCGGCTCGTCCAACTCGCACGCACTCCCCAACTCGATCTTAATCTGCTCGGCCGTGCGCTCGCCGATGAGCAGATTGTATTTCCGCTTGATGTACTGCGTGATGGCTTCGTCCATCTCGTTACCGGCGACGCGGACGGCGCGCGAATAGACGATGCCGGAGAGAGAGATGACGGCGATGTCGGTGGTTCCGCCGCCGATGTCCACGACCATGTTGCCGTGCGGCTCCGTGATGGGGAGGCCCGCGCCGATGGCCGCCGCCATCGCCTCCTCGACCAGATAAACCTCAGAGGCTTTGGCGCGGTAGGCGGAGTCTTCGACGGCGCGGCGCTCGACCTGCGTGATTTCCGACGGGATGCCTATGACGACGCGCGGGGAGACCCAGGTCTTCCCGTTGTGCGCTTTGCGTATGAAGTGTTGGAGCATCTTCTCCGTCACTTCAAAGTTGGCGATGACGCCGTCCTTCATCGGGCGGATGGCGACGATGTTGCCTGGGGTGCGGCCCAGCATCTCTTTGGCGTCGCGGCCGACGGCCTCGACGGCGTTGGTGATCTTGTTGATGGCGACGATGGAAGGCTCGGAGACGACGATGCCCCGGCCCTTGGCGAAGACCAGGGTGTTTGCCGTGCCCAGGTCTATCGCCAGGTCACTTGAGAAGAGACTAAAGATAGATTTAAAAGCCATTCGTGTTTGTTGTCCGTCCCTGTTCAGTTAAAAATTGCGCTTAGAAGTTGCACAACCCGCGCGGCCGCCCCCGAGGCGACGGGGCGAATGATAGACACCCCTTGGCGTGAGGCAGTCCGAAGTCGCGCCGTGAACCCATAAAGATACAACGAAGCGGCGCATTCTGGCTAACCGGGAC
>DATFCB010000293.1:0-3702 GCA_035253525.1 Pyrinomonadaceae bacterium
CATCCACATGCGCTTCACCGACAACCACGACGAGCGGCGGGCCGTCGCGCGCTTCGGCGAGCCGGCGGCCCTGGCCGCCTCGCTCCTGATGTTCACACTGGACGGCGTGCCGATGCTCTACAACGGGATGGAGGTCGGCGACACGGCCGAGTCGGGCGCGCCCGCGCTCTTCGAGAGGCTCCCGATTTTTTGGCCCATCGCCGAGCGGCGGCCTGAGTTCCCGCGCTTCTACAAACAGATGACGGCGCTCCGAAAGTCGAGCGAGGCGCTCAGGCGCGGCGACCTACAGTGGCTGCGCAACTCCGACGAGGCGCGCGTCGTCACCTTCGTGCGCCGCGCGGGCGGCGAAGAAATTCTGGTCGCCATCAACTTCTCGAACCAGCCGTTCGCGGGCTTCGTGGAGGGCGGGGGCGCAGGGTTCGCGGACGTGACGCCGGACACGCAGCCGCCGCTCGCGCCGGACGCAACACCGGCGCAACGTGCCGCGCGCGCACGCACCGTCGGCCTGCCCGCCATCGCGCTCGACTCCTGGGGCTACCGCATCTTTCGTCGTCTTACGAGGTGAACTAACTTGACTCTTTGCGTCTCCAGCGCCTCCAGCGTGAAAAATCCAAATCACTCACGCTGGAGGCGCTGGAGGCGCAAAGCTAAGGAGAGCTTGAAATGAGACTCGCTAGATTCAAGGTTCTGCTGTTAGCTTTCGTCCTCATCGTTTCAATCATACCGGCGCACGCGCAGTCTTCGGGGGCGGATGTCGAGAGAAAGATCAACGCGCTGCTGGCGCGGATGACGCTCGAAGAGAAACTGGGCCAGCTTCAGCAGTTGGACGGTCACGCTGACGGCCGCTACAAGGACGAGCACCCCGACCTCGTGCGGCGCGGCCTGCTCGGCTCGACCTTGAACGTGCGCGGCGTCGGACAGACCAACGCCTTGCAGCACATCGCCGTCAACGAGTCGCGCCTGAAAATCCCGCTCATCTTCGGCTTCGACGTGATTCACGGCTACCGCACCATCTTTCCGATTCCGCTCGGCGAGTCCAGCAGTTGGGACCGCGCGGCCATCGAGCGCGCGGCCTACATTGCCGCGAAAGAGTCGCGCGCCGCGGGCGTCCACTGGACGTTCGCGCCGATGGTGGACATCGCGCGCGACCCGCGCTGGGGGAGAATCGCTGAAGGCTCTGGCGAAGACCCTTTCCTCGGCTCGGAACTGGCGCGCGCCCGCGTGCGCGGCTTTCAGGGCGCGGACTATAGCGCGGCGGACCGCGTCGTCGCCTGTGCCAAACATTGGGTGGCCTACGGCGCGGCGGAAGCGGGCCGGGATTACAACACGACGGACATGTCTGAGGTCAGATTGCGTGAAATCTATCTCCCGCCCTTCAAGGCGACGGTGGACGCGGGCGTCGGCACGTTCATGAGTGCGTTCAACGACCTCAACGGCGTGCCGGCTTCGGCCAATCCTTTCACGCTCACACAAATTCTGCGCCGCGAGTGGAAGTTCGACGGCTTCGTCGTCAGCGACTACGAATCGGTCAGGGAATTGATGAATCACAGACTCGCGGCGACGGAAGCCGAGGCCGCGCGCGCGGGCGTCAACGCGGGCGTGGACATGGAGATGGTCAGCCGTCTCTACAACAAGCACGGCGCGCAACTCATACGCGAGGGCAAAGTCTCTCTGGCGACGATTAATGAGGCCGTGCGCCGCATCCTGCGTATAAAATTCCGGCTCGGCCTCTTCGACAACCCTTACGCGGACGAGGCGCGCGAGCGCGCGGCCATCTTCAACGCCGAAAACATTGCGGCCGCGCGCCAGATCGCCGCCCGCTCGATGGTGCTCTTAAAGAACGAGCGCGAGACGCTGCCGATTAAGTCCGAGGGCCGGGGCGAGATGAAGATTGCCGTCATAGGGCCGCTCGCGGACAGCCAGAAAGATGTCATAGGCTCCTGGTCGGGCGACGGCAAAGCGGAAGACGCCGTGACCGTGCTCGCGGGTGTCCGCGCGCGTGTGGGCCAGAACGGGCGCGTCACTCACGCGCGCGGCTGCGACGTGCCGTGCGAGTCGAACGAGGGCTTCGTGGAAGCGGTGCGCCGCGCGCGCGACGCGGACTTCACGGTGCTGGTCGTCGGCGAGTCGGCCGACATGAGCGGCGAGGCTGCGTCGCGCAGCTCGATAGATTTGCCGGGCAGGCAGATGGAGCTGGTGCAGGCGATTCACGCCACGGGGAAACCTTACGCGGTCGTGCTGATGAACGGGCGGCCGCTGACGATTAACTGGATGGCCGAGAACTCGCCGGCCATTCTTGAGACGTGGTACGCGGGCACGCAGGCCGGCAACGCCATCGCGGACGTGCTCTTCGGCGACGTGAATCCGGGCGGGAAACTGCCCATCACGTTCCCGCGCAACGTGGGCCAAATTCCCATTTACTACAACTACAAGACGACGGGCCGACCGCCCGACGTGAACAACAAGTACACGTCGAAATATCTGGACGTGCCCGTCACGCCGCTCTACCCGTTCGGTTTCGGGCTGAGCTACACGCAGTTTCGTCTCTCCAACCTGCAACTGAGCGCGCGCAGTATCCCGGCTAACGGACAATTGACGGCGAGCGTCGAGGTGGAGAACACGGGCCGCCGCGCGGGCGACGAGGTCGTGCAGCTATACATACAGGATGTCGCGTCGAGCAGCACGCGCGCCATACGCGAGTTGAAAGGCTTCGAGCGCATCACGCTCCAACCCGGCGAGAAGCGCCGCGTCGAATTCAAGCTCGCGCCCGAACACCTGGGCTTCTACAACAGCGAGATGCGCTTCATCGTCGAGCCCGGCGCGTTCAGGGTCTACGTCGGCAACAGTTCCGTCGGCGGCCTCGAAGGAAGCTTCGAGGTGACGGGCGGCGCACCGTCGCCTGGGAGAAGAAGAAGGGGCAGGTGAGGGGCAAATGAAGAATGAACTGAATGCAATTGAGTGTGCGCCATAGGAAGTCTCACGCAAAGGCGCAAAGCCGCCAAGAGGTTGGAGGCTTCTTCGCTTTGCGTGCTTTTCTTTGCGTCTTTGCGTGAGATGTTTTCTTTCTACGCTCAATTGCAAACCGACATAATCATAAGCCTTAAGCTGCAATTTTTCTTCCACTCTTCTCCGCGCTCATTCTTCCGGCTCTCGTTCTCCACTTATATTTCCTGAGTCCGATTAATTCGAGCGCGCGCGTGATTTCGCGGTTACGCATGAACCAGCGCCAGACGTTTCCCGTGCGCAAGTTCTCCGCGCTGAGCAGAGTCATCCCCAAATCAATGCCGATCACGTCCGGGTTGACCCATCCCGTTTTCGGATTAAAGGCGTCTGTGAACCCGTAGCGCCCGTAAATTTTGTCGCCGTAGCGTTGCTTCATCTCGCGCAGGGCGGGCACGGTGATGTCAGGCGCGAACATCAGGGAGCCGCCCGCAGCACACGGCACGACCGTGCCGTCAATCGCGGGGTCGCGCGGCGGGCCGCCCCAGGCCAGATATCCTTTCTCGCTGTCCGACGCCGAGATGCCCCAGATATTTTCCGTGTAGGTCGGAAACTCGCTCGCCAGGCTCAGACAGAAAGCCTTGTGCGCGCGCGTCGCCTTCGCGGAGTTCTCGTAGTAGTCAACGAACGGCGCTCGCGTCTCGCGCCGCCCGCGCAGGTCAACCCACGCCTGCGGGTACTGGTGTATGAAGAGCGGCGGGA
>DATFCB010000294.1:0-6542 GCA_035253525.1 Pyrinomonadaceae bacterium
GGCGCAAAGCCGCTAGGGAAGAAAGCAACGTGAAGCGCTTCTAATCTTGCCGCCGTGTGTGTTAAGGTGCTGAGCCAAACAACCGGCAATTCAAATTCATTCGGAGGAGAGACCTGAGATGGCGGACGATAAGGATAAAAGAATCTGCAAGAATCCACCCTGCGGCTGTGCGGCGACCGAAGGCAGCAAGTACTGCGGCCCTTCGTGCGAAGGCACGGGCGATACCATAGAGATTGACTGCGACTGCGGTCACGACGAGTGCAGCGGCAACTTCTAAAGCCGCCCGCGTCCGCCCGAGACAGGCTTCTCGGCGGGCGCAAAAAACAGAGGGTAGGCGCGCCCCCTCGCCTCGCGCCTACCACACTCGACCCCGCCGCCCACGTCACTCGCATGGTGGGCGGATAATCCCCGACACACGACCCAGCCCGCGGCTCGCCCGGTTGCTCAGTCAACCTTTGGGCCAAAATCCTTCCCCGGCATCCGTCATAAGGAGTTCGCGCCATGTTTGTCTCCAAACGAGTCGCTTTCCGCGCTCTCTGTTGTGCTCTCTTGCTGTCCGGCGTCGCTTTCGCGCAAGAAGTGCAGAAGACACGGTCACAGACGGCAGGCGTTCCTATCACCGCCTCTGCTTCGGGCGGCCTCGTGCGCTTTGCGGCCGTCGGCGCAGTCGAGCGTCTGCGCCTGGAGGTGTTCGACGACGCGGGCGATCCCGTCTTCGACACGGGGTTCAAACCCGGCAACCTGCGCGACTGGCGGCTGACGAACGCGCGAGGGCAGCGGATGACGGATGGCGGCTACCTCTGCGTCGTGACGGTCAAAGAACTGTCTGGAAGGCTGACGTAAGGCGAGATCAAAGGCGTCAGATACAATCAACTCACCGCCGTCTTCATCAACGCCTTCAAAGAACAGCAGGAGCAACTCCGTCGGCAACAACGGCAGATAGAGCAGCTACGCGCCGAAGTCACGCAACTCCGGCACGCCATCAAGCGTGGACGCACAAACAGAAGAGGAAGGTAATGTAGTCACTCGCAATTGAGTGCAACCGGCAGGAAATTTCACGCAAAAGGCGCAAAGCCGCAAAGAAGAACGCAAAGGGGTTGAATGCTTTTTTACCTTGCGTGCTTTCTTTGCGCCTTTGCGCCTCCAGCATGAGATGTTTTCTTTATTCTCGCCCCGCTGCTGTTCACTTCTTGCGGCGCGAGCTTTTCCGAGATGCTTTCTTGACCGCCTTCTTAGCGCGCGCGGCGGTCTTCGAGGCGGCCGCCTTCTTCGCGCCTTTGCGCGCGGCGCGCTTCGTCGCCTTCTTCGCTTTGGCGGGAGCCTTGAT
The DNA here is from genome assembly GCA_035253525.1 of Pyrinomonadaceae bacterium. Taxonomy (GTDB): domain Bacteria; phylum Acidobacteriota; class Blastocatellia; order Pyrinomonadales; family Pyrinomonadaceae; genus QHXM01. The sequence continues at coordinate 1,328 of DATFCB010000294.1, forward strand.
AATGGTTCTGCCGGTCGTCTTTGGGGGCGCTTTCGGTTGAGTCTCAAGCGCGGTGGCCTGGACACCTGCGGTCACGGGGTTGGTGTTGCCGAGGTCTGCGGCCGAGAGCGTGGCGCGGGCAGTTTCGGCGACCGCGGAAGCCTGGCTGACGACTTGAGTTGCCATGCCCGTCGCGCGGCTGAACACTTCGCCCACCAGCTTGAGCGGCTCCGTCAACAGGCGGCTCGCGGAGTCGCGGTCGTCACCCGCAGCGGCGACGGGCTTTCTTTTCCTCCCCGTGCTGCTGCGGATTTTAGCGACCTGCTTGATGAGGAACGCCTTGATCTTCTCGCGCATGACTTCGGGGCTGTTCTCCTGCCCGAACTGGTTCTGAAACTTGTCGCAGAAGCTCCCGTACTTACCCGAAAACTGCACGCACCATTCGTCCGCCTCCGAACCCTTGCACACCTCCTTGATTTCGCAATCCACCTCCAGGTCGCGAATAGCCTCAATCGCCGCCCCGTTGATCGCTCGCTCGTCCATGCATTCACCTCAAAAAAGGGATGAGGGATGAGGGATGAGGGATGAAGTAAAGACAATTTTTATTTCATCCCTCATCCCTCATCCCTCATCCCTGGTTTTACCGCGCAAGTGGGAAAATCGGTTCGATGTCCACGGGGACGTTGCTCAGGCGGTCGAGCGCCTTTTGCATCTGTGGGCGGATGACGCCGTATTTGTCCAGCATCGCCTTGGCTTTGTCGTATGAGCCCTCGGCCTGTACGGTCATGATCTCGCCGGCCAGCTTTGTCACAGCGTCCTTGATCTTCGCGGGGTTGACGCTGAAGAGTCCCGTGCGCTCGTCGTAATAAAACGCGCCCTCGTCAATCAGGTAGTTGAACTGCAAGGCTATGCCGCGCCCGTGCGCCTCCTCTATGCCGAAGCGCACGGAGCGGAACGCGCTCGCCAGGAACGTCGTGTAAAGAGCGCGCTCCATCTTCTTATCAACCACGCCCTTGTCCATCAAATACTGCAAGGCCCAGAGGCCCACTATATCGGCCTTGGCCTCCTCGAAGGCCGAGGAGAGTTCCTTCAACTGCTTGCGCACGGTCGTCTCCGCGCCCGCGACCACGATGTTGTGCGGCCCCAGGCCGTGCATCAGTTCGTGTGCCAGAATGTGCGTGAAGAACGGCTCGAAGGCGACATCGCGCTGGTCAGCGGGCGAGAGCACGACCTTTGAGATGGGAATCAAGGTCTGCTTGAACTTGGCCTCCTGCACGTTCTTGAGCATGACGCGCTTGGAGCCTTTCTCCTTTACGACGCGCTCGTCGTTCGGCAGATTGTAGGCCGCAGTCTGCACGCCGCTGTTGCCCTCGCCCGAGGCGAAGACTTCGTTGACGACGCGTATGGGCGAGGCCGCGCCGAGTTTCGGGTTGCGGTAGCGCGCCTCAATCGGCAAATGGTCTTCGAGGTCTTGCAGGTGATGCGAGAACATCGTGAGCTTCGCCGTCTCCTTGTCGTCGCGCAGGGTGACATAAGCCTCGAACGAAGCCTTGTAGTTGAAGAGCGTGTCCTCGTAAGTCTCGTAAGGCCCGATGGTCACGTCAATTGGCGCGTCCAAATCCATCCAGGCTACATCACTGGCATAATAATCGTTCGAGCCGAACGCGTCCGCGCGCTTCGTCAGAAAATTCTTGAGCGTCTCGTTGGTCGTCAAGGCCGCGGCCTCGCGCAAGAGTTTCGCCGCAGGGTCCAGGAATTCCTTGTACTCCTGGCTGTAGGGAACGACTTTGAGCTTGCGGTCGGCGTCGCGGCGGATCGTGTAGAAGAAGCCGAGCGCGCGTTCCTTGGCTTCGAGCGGAAGCCCATTGGCCCAAGTCTCGAACTCTTCCTTGGGCATGTCTTCCGGGTAGAAGTTGGCCCCGTCCGGCTTCTCCTTCGGCACGCCCTCTATGAAAGGCTCGTCGCCGTCGAGGCGCGACCAGGGGCCTTTGTTGATGAGGAAATAGTGTAGCCGCTCGCGGCCCGCCTGCGTTTTGTCCTTTTGGAGCTTGGCCCAGAGGGCGGAGTTTCCGCTCCAGACCTGGCGTATAAAGAGCGGGTCGAGGATTTTCGCGGCCTCTATGATCTTGGCGAGGGCGCGGCGGTCTCCGGGAGAGAGGCCGGAGGTGTCGGCCGTGATGACGGTCGGCGCGAAGCGTCGAATCTTGGCTGCGAGCGGGCTTTGACGAGTCATCTTACGCTTCTTCTCTTTACCGGCCGGGTGGACGCTCACGCCCGCCGCCATCACAACAACAAGCGCGACCGAGCAGAACTTTATCCAGGTGCTTTTCGTTCTCATTATTCTCTCATCTCCGAATCAGGATGGACAGTACGTTTCTAAACCGCTTCCGGCGGCGAGTCAAGAAGACAGTGGTCAGTGGTCAGTTAAAAACCCCTGCGCAGAATCTTGATTCTTAATCTTCAGACTTCAACATTGCCGGCGCTCAACAAACTGACCACCGACCACTGACCACTGACCACTGCTTTTGTTATAATGCGCGCCTTCCCGTAGCTTTCTTTCTAACGCTCGAAAGGAGTCTTTCGTAAAATGCACAGGCACAGGAATCTCTCTCTGCCGCTCGCTCTGCTCCTGCTTTTGGCCCAGGTGATGCCAGCCGCCGCACAACGCAGGCGTGGCAACACGCCGCAGCCGCAGCCGCAGCCTACGCGCCCGATGGCCGCGAGCGCCGACGCGGGCACGGTCCCCAAAATCACTTTTGAGAAATACACCCTGCCCAACGGCCTACAGGTCATCCTGCACGTTGACCGCAAGCTGCCGGTCGTACACGTCAACCAGTGGTTCCACGTCGGCTCGAAGAACGAGCGCATAGGCCGCTCAGGCTTCGCGCACCTCTTCGAGCACATGATGTTCCAGGGCTCGAAGAACGCCAACAAAGAATATTTCGAATACGTCGAGGCCGCGGGCGCGAACCTCTTCGAGGGCGGCGTCAACGGCACGACCAACCAGGACCGCACGAACTACTTCGCGACCGTGCCTTCGGGTAACCTCGAACAGATTCTCTGGCTCGAATCGGACCGCCTGGCGACCTTGACGGACGCGCTGACCGTGGAGAAGCTGAACAACCAGCGCGACGTGGTCAAGAACGAGCGGCGGCAGGGACTTGAGAATCAGCCCTACGGCCGCTGGTTCAAGCTCGTCATGGAGAACATCTACCCGAATCGCCACCCTTACGCCAACGATGTCATCGGCGTCCACGAAGATTTGACGGCGGCGACCGTGGACGACGTGAAAGATTTCTTCAAGACCTATTACACGCCGAACAATATGTCGCTCGTCATTGCGGGCGACTTCGACGTGGCGGAGGCCAAGCGTCTCGTCGAAAAATATTTCGGCACGATTCCGGCCGGCCCCGCGCTCGACCGCCCCGTCAAGGGTGTGCCAAAACTCGACGGCGAAAAGATAGTGGAAGTCAGCGACCGCGTCCCGCAGGAGCGCACCTACTTCGCCTGGCACGCGCCCGCCTTCTTCGACGCGGGCGACGCCGAACTCGATCTCGTCTCCACCATCCTGACCGACGGGCTCTCGGCTCGCCTCAACAAAGTCCTGGTCTACGACAAGCAACTCGCCTCGGATGTCGTCTCGTTCCAGTGGTCGCGCCAACTCACGGGCACGTTCATCGTCTGGGCCACTGCGCGCCCCGGAGCTTCCTTGCCGCAGATAGAGCAGATCGTGACGGACGAAATCGCACGCCTCGCGCAGACCGGGCCGACCGTGGCCGAGCTTAACCGCGCCAAGACGAAATGGGAGTTCGGCTTCGTCACGGGGCTTGAGCGCATCGGCGGCTTCGGCGGCAAGGCCGACCGCCTCAACCAGTACAACACGTTCCTCGGCGACCCGAACAAGTTCGAGGCCGACTTCGCGCGTTACCGCAACGCGACGCCCGAGAGCGTGCGCGATGTGGTGGCAAAGTGGCTCAACACGCGTAACCGCCTGCTCGTGCGCTTTCACCCCGAAACATCGGGGCGCGAATCGCAGATCGCACTCGACCGCTCGAAGCAGCCGCCGCTCGGCGGCGACCGCCCGTTCATGGTCCCGCCCGTCAAGACCGCGAAGCTCGAAAACGGCCTCGACATCTTCGTCCTTGAGCGCGCGGACCTGCCCAAAGTGGCCGTCAGGTTCGTGACCAAGGCGGGCAGCATACACAACCCCGCAGGCAAGGACGGATTGGCTGATCTGGTGGTCGAGACGATGAAGCGCGGCACGAAAACTAGAAACGCGCTTCAGGTCGAAGACGCGCTCGGCGATCTTGGCACAGGTATTTTCGGCGGGGCGGGCGGCGAGTCTTCCACCATCTCTTTCGAGGTCTTGAAAAGAAACCTCTCGCCTGCGATGACGATTTTCGCGGACGTGATACGCAACCCGTCGTTCCCGGCCGACGAAGTTGACCGCGAGAAGAAGAAGCGGCTCGACGCGCTGGCACAGGAGGCGGAGGACCCGAACGCCATCGCGCAGCGCGTCGGTAAGATGCTGGCCTTCGGACCCGACCACCCTTACGGCCGGCCCGAGAGCGGTTTCCCGTCCACCGTCCAGCAGTTGTCGCGCGAGGATTTCGCACGCTTCCACGAAACGACCTGGAAGCCAGGAAGCTCTGCCCTCATCTTCGCGGGCGACATCACTGTGGACGAGGCGACCGCGTTGGCCCGGCAGAGTTTCGGAGACTGGCCTGCGGGCACGGCCCCAATGGTTTCAATCCCGCCGCCGACACCCGTCGGCCCCGGCAAGGTCTACCTCGTTGACCGGCAGGACGCGGCGCAAACCGTCGTCATGCAAATCCTGCCCGGCGCGGCGCGCAAGACCGAGGACTACTACGCCATCCAACTCGCGGACGCGGTCTGGGGCGGCGGCTTCGGCACGCGCCTCAACCTGAATTTGCGCGAAGACAAGGGCTACTCCTACGGCGTCTTCTCCTTCCCCGTCTTCTATTCCGAGTATGGGGCGTGGCAATCGAGCGGCGGGGTGCAGACGAACAAGACTTCGGAGTCTGTGACGGAGTTCGTTAAGGAGTTGAAGTTTCTGGCGGGCGAGAAGCCGATCACGGAGAAGGAGCTTCTGAACGCGAAGGCCAACCGCATACGCGGCTACGCGCAGCAGTTCGAATCCGTCGGCCGCATCGCGGACCAGATCGGGAACCTCTGGGCCTACGGCCTGCCGATGTCCGAGTTGCAGCGCGAGACG
>DATFCB010000295.1:0-7336 GCA_035253525.1 Pyrinomonadaceae bacterium
CGCTGGAACGAGGACGGGCTGGCGGGAATCTGCGACCGTCACCAGCAAATCTGCTTCGCACTCGCCCTGTGGAACGGGCGCGATTCCATCTTGAAAGAGAGGCTGTTCGGGCTGACGGGGCCGGAAGGCAGCCACGGCGAGGACGTGAAGGAGTATTACTTCTACCTTGATTCCACGCCGACGCATTCGTACATGAAATATCTGTACAAGTACCCGCACAGAGAGTTCCCCTACACACGAATCCTCGAAGAGAATCGCCGCCGGGACAAGCGGCAGCCCGAATACGAATTGCTCGATACGGGAGTGTTCGATGACGACAGGTACTTCGATGTCTTCGTCGAGTACGCGAAGGCCGACGTGGAAGACATCCTCGTCAAGCTCAGCGTCGTCAACCGCGGGCCTGAGGCGGCCGAGCTTCACCTGCTGCCGACCATCTGGTTCCACAACCGCTGGTCATGGGGCTACGGCAATCCGCGCCCGGAGTTGCGGCGGAGGCCGATTGGTGCGGAGGACGAGAAGAGTTTCGCGCTGATAGAACTCGAACACGAAACTATTGGCCGCCGCCTGCTCTACTGCGAGGGCTTGCCGGAACTGCTCTTCACGGAGAACGAGACAAACAATCGCAGGCTCTTCGGGGCCGCCAACCGCTCGCCCTACGTGAAGGACGCCTTTCACGAGTACGTCATAGGCGGGCGCGCCGAGGCCGTCAACCCCGAACAGAAGGGGACGAAAGCGGCGGCGCTATACGTCTTGAATGTCGAACCGGGCGAGAAAGTCAATGTGCGCCTGCGACTCACGGACAAAGAGATAATCGCGCGCCCCTTCGGTGAAGAATTCGAGCGTGTTTTCGCTGAACGAAAACAAGAGGCGGACGAGTTCTACGCGGGCGTCATCCCGCAGGACTTGAGCGAGGATGCACAAAACGTCATGCGGCAGTCCTTCGCCGGGCTCCTCTGGTCGAAACAGTATTACCACTACATCGTGGAGCAGTGGCTCAAGGGCGACCCGGCTCAACCCACACCGCCCCCGCAAAGATGGAACGGCCGCAACCACGATTGGCGACACCTCTACAACGCGGACGTGATCTCGATGCCCGACAAGTGGGAGTATCCGTGGTACGCCGCCTGGGATCTGGCTTTTCATTGCGTCCCGCTCGCCCTCGTTGATCCCGACTTTGCGAAAGAACAACTCGTCCTGATGCTCAGGGAGTGGTACATGCACCCGAACGGGCAGTTGCCCGCTTACGAGTGGGCGCTCGGCGACGTGAATCCTCCCGTGCACGCCTGGGCTGCGTGGCGCGTTTACAAGATCGAGGAGAAGCGGCGGGGCAAAGGCGACCGTAAGTTTTTGGAGCGCGTCTTTCACAAGCTGCTGCTCAATTTCACCTGGTGGGTCAACCGGAAAGACGCCGAGGGGATGAACATCTTTCAGGGCGGCTTCCTCGGCCTGGACAACATAGGCGTCTTCGACCGCAGCTCCGAGCTTCCGACCGGCGGGCACATAGAGCAGTCGGACGGGACGAGTTGGATGGCAATGTACACGCTGAACCTGCTGGCGATTGCGTTGGAGCTGGCGAGCGAGGATTCGGCTTACGAGGACGTGGCGAGTAAGTTCTGGGAGCACTTCCTACACATCGCCGCCGCGATGAACAATTTGGGCCAAGACGGCATCGACCTGTGGAACGAGGAGGACGGGTTTTTCTATGACGTGCTGCACCTGCCCGATGGCACACACTTCCCGCTCAAGGTGCGTTCAATGGTCGGCCTGATTCCGCTCTTCGCCGTGGAGACGCTTGAGCCTGACCTGCTTCAGAAGTTGCCCGACTTCAAGAGGCGGCTCGAATGGTTCATAGACAACCGCCCGGACCTGACTAAGTCGGTCGCGTGCATGCGCACGCCCGGAAGCCAGGAGCGCCGGCTGCTCTCAATTGTCAACCAGGACCGCCTGCGGCGCGTCCTATCTGTGATGCTCGACGAGCGTGAGTTTCTGTCGCCATACGGCGTGCGCGCCCTCTCGCGTTTCCACAGCGAGCGACCGTACACGCTCGGCGTTAATGGCACAGTTCACCGCGTTGACTACGAGCCTGCGGAATCTTTGACCGGGCTCTTCGGCGGCAACTCGAACTGGCGCGGCCCCATCTGGTTTCCTCCCAACTTTCTCATCATCGAGGCGCTGCAAAAGTATCATCATTACCTGGGCGACGATTTCCGTGTCGAATGTCCGACCGGCTCCGGGCAGATGATGACCCTCTGGGAGGTGGCCGCCGAAATCTCGCGCCGCCTGTCGCACATCTTTTTACGCGGCCGGGACGAACGGCGTCCCGTTTACGGCAACATCGAGAAATTTCAATCGGACCCGCACTGGCGCGATCTCGTGCTCTTTCACGAGTACTTCCACGGCGACAATGGCGCAGGCATCGGAGCGAGCCACCAGACGGGTTGGACCGGACTCGTGACGAAACTCATGCAGCAGAGCGGAGAATGAAAAGCGGGGGCGGTGATAAAGGAACAGCTTTTACCGGCCCTCGGCCCCGACCCCAAAATGTTCGGAGAAAATTTTATGAAAGTGATAGCGGTTACACCTGGAAAACCCGACTCGGTACACCTGGCGGAGATGCCTAGACCTTCTGTCGAAGAGATTCCGAACGGGCGCGGCGTGTTGGTGCGCGTCCTGCGCGTCGGCGTGGACGGGACGGACAAGGAGATCAACGCGGCGGAGTACGGGCGCGCGCCCGAGGGTTATGACTTCCTGGTCATAGGGCATGAGAGCTTCGGTCAGGTCGAAGCTGTCGGCGAGAACGTCAAGACCGTCAAGCCGGGCGATTACGTCGTCGCCACCGTGCGCCGGCCGGGTTCGAGCATCTACGACCTCATCGGCACGAGCGACATGACGACCGACGACACCTACTTTGAGCGCGGCATCAACCTGCGCCACGGGTATCTGTCGGAGTATTACGTGGAGGACGCGGAGTTCGTCGTCAAAGTGCCGCACGGCTTGAAAGAGGTCGGCGTGCTGCTTGAGCCTCTGACGGTGGTGGAGAAGGGCATCACGCAGGCTTACGAGATTCAGCGGCGGCTTCGCGTCTGGCGTCCGCGCAAGGCCGCCGTGATGGGCGCTGGCACAATCGGCCTGCTGGCGACACTCGTCCTGCGATTGCGCGGCCTGGACGTAACGACGTTCGCGCTCGACCAGAAGCCGAACCTTAATGCCGAACTGATCGAGGCCATCGGCGCGCGCTACGAGTCAACCAAAGATGTGCCAATTGCAGAAGGGGCGAAGCGTTATGGGCCGTTCGACCTCATCTTCGAGGCGACGGGTTTCTCGCCAATTGTCTTCGAGAGCATGCTCGCGCTGGCGAAGAACGGCGTGCTGGTGCTGTCGAGTGTGACGGGCGGCGACCGCAAGGTGGAAGTGGAAGCCGACAGGATCAACCTCGAATTCGTGCTCGGCAACAAAGTCATGGTCGGGACGGTCAACGCCAACCGCGAATACTTCGAGACGGGAGTCAAGGACATGGCCGAGGCCGAGGCCGAATACACTGGCTGGCTCGCGCGGCTTTTGACGCACCCGGTCAAAGGTCTGGACAACTACCAGGAACTCTTCGACAAGCTGACCAACGCCAAAGGCGCGATCAAAGTCTTCTGCGAGGTCGGAGATTTCCTCGATTAGCATTGCGTGCTTTCTTTGCGGCTTGGCGAGAGAAAACCAAAACATTTCACGCAAAGGCGCAAAGGCGCAAAGGGGTTGAGTGATTGAAGAAGGATTTGAGAGATGATTCGCTTTGACGAGGGAACGTGCCGCAATCTTGAGGCGGCCGTGACGCGCGAGTGGTTGGAGACGAACGGGCTGGGCGGCTACAGCTCTTCGACCATCGCGGGGCTGAACACGCGGCGCTATCACGGGCTGCTGGTCGCGGCGACGAAGCCGCCGGTCGGGCGCGCCGTCATGCTCTCGAAGCTGGAGGAGACGCTCGTCGTTGACGGTCAATCGTTCGACCTCTCCGCCAATCAATACCCAGGCGCGATACACCCGCAAGGCTACCAGTATCAGACCGGCTTTCGCCTCGACCCGTTCCCCGTCTTCACCTACGAAGTCGCAGGCATTCTTATCGAAAAATCCGTCTTCATGCTTCACGGCGAAAACACTGCGGTCATTCAATACGAGTTTCGGAGGAAGGATGTTGATTCGGAAGAGACGAACGATAGCGCTTCCCTCATCCCTCAACCCTCATCCCTCATCCTTTTAGAACTGCGCCCGCTCATAGCCTTCCGCGATTATCACAGCATGGGCCATGAGAACGGCTCGCTCGACGCGCATGTGCAAAGCGAGGATGGGCTAATCACCGTCAAACCCTATGCGGATTACCCGGCGTTGCATCTGGCACACGACGGCGGCGAAGTGTCGCTCGCGGGCTTCTGGTATCGCAACTTCGAGTACAGAGAGGAGCGCGCGCGCGGGTTCGATTTCACGGAAGATTTATTCAACCCGTTCGTTTTGAAGTTCGACCTGAGCGGGCGGAAGAAGTTGAGCATCGTCGCGTCAACCGAGCGGCGCGAGGCGCGGCGCGCGGACGAGTACCGCGAGACTGAAGTCGCGCGGCGGCGCGAGGTGGTCGGGCTCGCGCCGACAGCCGACGGGGAACTCGTGCCCGCGCTCGCGGCCGCCGCAGACCAGTTCATCGTCGCACGCGGGGAAGAGAAGACAGTCATCGCGGGCTATCACTGGTTCAGCGATTGGGGGCGCGACACGATGATCGCGCTGCCGGGGCTGACGCTCGCGACGAACCGCGCGGAGATTGCGCGCAGCATTCTCTCTGAGTTCGCGCGCCACGTGGACGCGGGGCTGCTCCCGAACCGCTTCCCGGACGCGGGCGAGCGGCCCGAGTACAACACAGTGGACGCGACGCTCTGGTACTTCGAGGCCGTCCGCGCGCTCCTGCGCTACACGAATGATGAAGAGTTTGTGAGGACAACTCTTTATGATGTGCTCGTCCAAATAGTGGACTGGCATGCGCGCGGCACGCGCTACCATATCTACTTGGACGCGGACGGGCTGCTCCATTCCGGCGAGGAGGGCGTGCAGTTGACCTGGATGGACGCGAAGGTCGGCGACTGGGTCGTCACGCCGCGCCGGGGCAAGGCTGTGGAGATTCAGGCGCTCTGGTACAACGCGTTGCGCATCATGGAAGAATTGGCTCAGAAATTCGGCGACGAGGTGCGCCGCGAGCAGTACGAGATGATGGCCGAGCGTGCGCGCGCGAGTTTCAACCAACAGTTCTGGAACGAAACGGCCGGATGTCTTTACGACGTGATTGATGGAGAGCAGCGCGACGCTTCCGTCCGGCCCAACCAAATTTTCGCCGTCAGCCTCGCGCACTCGATGCTCTCGCCAGAGAGGGCCGGTCAGGTCGTCTCAGTTGTCGAGCGCGAGTTGCTGACGCCTTACGGGCTGCGGAGCCTCGCGCCCGATGACGCGCAGTACCGCGCGCGTTACGAGGGCGATTCGTGGAGCCGCGACGGTTCTTATCACCAGGGGACCGTCTGGGCCTGGCTGATGGGGCCGTTCATCACGGCCTACCTCAAAGTCCAGGGCCGCTCGCCCGAGAGTCGCGCGCGCGCGGAAGCGTGGCTCATGAAATTCAAGGAGCATCTGAGCGAGGCCGGGCTCGGCCAGGTCTCTGAAATCTTCGACGCCGACGCGCCGCACACGCCGCGCGGCTGCGTCGCGCAAGCCTGGAGCGTGGCGGAACTGCTGCGCGCGGCGGTCGAAGACGTTTACAGCACAGAGCCTGCGGCGAAGGCGCAAAGCATCTGAAGCGAGGCGCAAGCGCTCACACGTCTCGGACCCCGCAGGGGATGAACTTGCACGAATGCTGTCGCGGTCCTCTCGTTGACTCGTGGCGCGCGCTCGACGTAGTCTAGTTCTCGTCGGTCGCCTTACGTTCAGCGCCTCAATAATTCGGTTAGAAAGCTTATGTCGCACTTCATGAAAGTCATCGCCTCGCTCACGCTCTGCATCTTATTGCTCAGCCCGCTCGACGCCCAGGCGCTCCAAAACAGAGGCATCAGGGCGAAGGGCACGACGACCGGCCAACGCCGCGCGGCTAAAGTCAGAAAAGACCCGGCCAGGGAGCGGCGCGAGAAAACTTTTGAGCTGGTCTGGCGCACCGTCTACGAAGAAAACTTCGACCCGACCTTCGGCGGCGTCAACTGGATCGCGGTCTATTCGCGCTACCAGCCGCTCGCGACCCGCGCGCCCAACGACCTGGAATTGCACATGCTGCTTCAGCGCATGGTGAACGAGATTCCGCAGTCGCACTTTGCGATCATCCCGCCCGACAAGATTCCGCGCATCAAGTCGAAGAGAAAACTGGGCCAGGCCGAGAGCCCGGACGAGGAAGAGGCCGAAGACGCGGGCAGCGAAGAAGAGGGCGAGAGCGACAACGAGATCGCGACGCAGATGCTCAACGGCGTCGGCCTGGACGTGCGCGTCCTCGGCGGGCAGGTGGTCATCACGCGCGTCGAAGAGACTGGGCCAGCGGCGAAAGCGGGCCTGCGGCCGGGCTTCGTCATCAAAGGCGTGGACGGCCTCCCGCTCGAAAACGTCCCGGCGGGGCCGGATGTCACGCCCATACTGCACACCATGGTGCGCGAGACGATTTTAGTAGATTACCTGGGCGGCGAGCCCGGGACCGAAGTCCAGCTCTCGTACCTGGACGCAGAGAACAAGGAGCGAGTGGTCACGCTCAAGCGCGAGCGGCTGAAGGGGTCGCTGTCGCCTGCCGTGGGGAACCTCCCGCCGATGTACACGGAGCTTGAGTCGAAACGCTTGCCGGACCAGTTGGGATACATACGGTTCACGGCCTTCACGCCGCAACTGGCGGAGAAATTCTGCGGGGCCGTCAAGTCCCTGCGCGACACGCGCGGCCTCGTCATAGACTTGCGCGGCAACCCCGGCGGCATCATGGGAGTGGCCTCTGGAGTCGTCGGGCTGCTGACGAAAAAGGCTGGCCTCATCGGCGTGCTCAGGACAAGGGCGGGCGGGCTGCCCATCCCCACTTTCCCGCAGAGGTTTTCCTACACTGGGCCAATTGTCGTCCTGATTGACAGGCTTTCGGGCTCGACTGCCGAAGTCATGGCGGCGGCCTTGCAGGAGTCCGGCCGCGCCAGGGTAGTCGGCGAGCGCAGCGCGGGCGCAGTGCTCGGCGCGGACATCAAGGAGCTGCCGACGGGCGCGCTCTTCGAGTACGCGCGGGCCGGTTTCAAAACGTCCGAGGGCGCGACGCTCGAAGGCAAGGGCGTGACGCCCGACGTGGAGACGCGCCTGTCGCGCGCCG
>DATFCB010000296.1:0-4135 GCA_035253525.1 Pyrinomonadaceae bacterium
TTATTCTTCGCGATTATCTTGCCGAACCAGCGGAAGAACGAGACGCCGGGCAGTTGGCTCGGCCCCGGCAGGAGAGTTAAGCTATCAAGCAGGAAAGGAATCAGAGGAGTCTCATGGTGAACGAAAAGAAGCGCGCTCTCATAGTGGTTGACGTGCAGAACGATTTTTGTCCGGGAGGTGCGCTGGCCGTGCCGAACGGGGATGAAGTGGTCGCGCCTCTGAACGGCTTGATCGAGGAGTTTCTACAGCGCGGCGAGCCCGTCTTCAAGAGCCGCGACTGGCACCCCGCGCGCACGAAACACTTCGCGGACTACGGCGGCACATGGCCCGTACACTGCGTGCAGGAGACGCACGGCGCGGAGTTTCACGCGGAGTTGATAGACGACCCGCAGATAGAGGTCGTCTCCAAGGGCATGGGCGACGAGGACAACTACTCAGCCTTCGACGGGACGGACCTGTCCACACGTCTGCGCAGGCAAGGCGTCGAAGAGGTCTGGGTCGGCGGCCTCGCCACGGACTACTGTGTCAAGAACACTGTGCTCGACGGACTGAAAGCGGGCTTCAAAGTTAAAGCCCTCGTCAACGCGATGCGCCCCGTCGAGCTTCAACCCGGCGACGGCGACCGCGCCATCGAGGAGATGCGCCGCGCGGGCGCGGAAATCGGTTAAAACAGTGATCAGTGATGAGTGATAAGTGATAAGTAAAACCTGCTTTCTTTTACTTATCACTTATCACTCATCACTGATCACCTCTCTTATGGGTACACTGAACATTGACCGCTATCACGCAGCGATGGGCGACGCGTCTTACAAGGACGTGGCGCGGCTGCGCGGGAAGCGCTTGAGCGAGGCGCTTGCGACCTTTTACGTCACACAGCGGAAGCTCAAGTTCGCGCCATGCCTCGGCCACGAGCGACTGGTGCGCTCGCTCATTGAGAGCCAGATTGACCGCCCGCGCGTGCGCTTTCTCGAACAGGACCGCGGCGGACTCAACCTCTTCGCCGATGCCATCGAGGACATGCACTTCGTCGGCGCGGTGCGCGCGGTCCGTCCCGCCACCATCGTCTTCGCGCACGAGCCTTTCGCAGACATCACCGGACCATTCGGTCTGACGCAGGCGCAGGAGATTAAGTTCGAGCACGCTTTCGACCTGCCCATGACGACCGCGAGCCTGGCTATGCAGTTCCGCATGGCCGCTGGGAATCGCTGGCTCTCTGACTTCAGCTTGCGCCGCAACGGCGACATAGAGCGCGCCGTCGAAGTCGCCACCTACGCGTTCATTGGGGGCTTCAACGACACGTCAAACATGGAGGCCGCACACCGGCTGGACATCCCCGCGGTCGGGACCGAGGCTCATTACTGGCAGCAGTCTTACATAGAGTTCATGACCGAGCCGGAGACGGATTCGCGCACAGGCAGGCCCAAACATTTCGAGCAGGTCGCCTTCGAGCGCTGGCTCGACGCCAACCCGAACGGCACGACCCTCCTTCTGGACACGATTGACGTTTACATGGGGGCCGTGCACGCCGCGCTCGCGGCGACTTCGACGGAAGCGCGTCGCCGCGCCTTCAAAGGTTTCCGCGTTGACTCCGGCGACCTGGCGAAACTCGGTGCGTGGTGCCTGGACTTCTTCGAGGCCAACGGGCTCACAGGACTCATGCCGATTCTGACTGGCGACCTGGACGTGTTGAAAGTGCGCAACATTGTCGAAGAGTTCCCACGGGCCGCGGGCTTCGGCATTGGGACCAAGCTTTCGAGCGAGGTGTCGCGCATCGCCGGCGTCATCTTCAAAGAATGCGTGATCGAAGGCCGCCCGACACTCAAAGCTTCAAACTCGCCCGACAAGACTACGCTCCCCGGTCGCCTACAGATCTTCCGCGGCTCGTATGAGAATGGGGACTACGCCGGGGACGTTATCGGACTCGATGAGGAAGTGGTCCAGATTCCGGGCGCGGTCACGGTCGAGCGCCTGCTGGTTCCCTTCTGGGAGAACGGGCATCACGACGCGATTCCTTCCATCACGAAACAGAAGGCGTTTGTGGAAGAGCAGCGTGCGCGCTTCAAGGATTTGAACAATTACCCGTGCACGCTCAGCGACCGCCTGCGCACCTTGCGCGACGAGTTGACTGCGAAGATGCGCGAAGATAGTTCCGGCTGGCAGGAGGTCTTGAGCGTGCCGCCACGGCTTTCGGAAGAACTGGGGGGAACAGATGAGTTCAAGCGAGGTGCGTGAAAAATTCGGGCGGCGCATACAGCGCTGTTACGGCTGCTTTGTCGCTTTTTATTTGAAGGACATGTACCTGGGCGAGGACGCCACTTACTACTGCGAGAACTGCAAGGACGATTCCATGTTCCACTTCGACGACTTTTCAAGCGTCCTGGACATCTCGCAACTGCCGAGCATGCGCGCCGACGACGACCAGCCCTGACCTCTCGCACATTCCGACATGACCGGACAGCGGAATCTGATTCTCGCCCGGCTTTCGTCTTCACGAGACTACGACCCGCGCCGGTCGCACTGCGCTTCCACGTCGTGTATAATGCGGCCCGTCTCCATAAAATTCATCTCGTCAAAGTTCAGGAGTTTTCGCGAAATGAGATTACTGATAATCGGCTCGCTTTTGCTCTGCCTGCCCCTCGCCGTGGCCGCACAACGTCGCCGTGGTCAGCCCGCGTCGCAGCCCAAAGAGCAGAAGCTGTTTCCATATCAATACACGATTGACGACCTGCCGAACGGGCTGCGGCTCGTCACAGTGCCGACAGACTATCCGAACCTCGTCGCGCTCTACATCGTCGTCCAGACCGGCTCGCGCAACGAGATTGAGCAGGGCAAGAGCGGCTACGCGCACTTCTTCGAACACCTGATGTTTCGCGGCAGCGAGAAGTACACGGCCGACGAGCGCGAGGCCATCTTCAAGGCGGCCGGAGCGGAGACTAACGCTTACACCTCCGACGACCGCACCGTCTACCACGCCACCTTCTCCAAAGAAGATTTGGACAAGATCATGGAGATGGAGGCCGACCGTTTTCAGCGCCTTAAATATTCTCCCGAACAATACAAGACCGAGGCCGGAGCGGTGCGCGGCGAGTACGACAAGAACAGCGCGAGCCCCTTCTCCATGCTCTACGAGAAGTTGCGCGAGACAGCTTTCAAGAAACACACTTACGCGCACACCACCATGGGCTACATCAAAGACATAGAGGACATGCCCAACCAGTACGATTACAGTTGGCAGTTTTACAATCGCTACTACAGGCCCGAATACACTACGGTCGTTATCGTCGGCGACGTGAAGCACGACGAAGTATTGGCGATGACGAAGAAATACTTCGGCGACTGGAAGCGCGGCAACTATGTCCCAGACATTCCCACGGAGCCAGAGCAGACGGCCCCGCGCGAGGCGCACGTTGACTGGGCCTCGCCGACGCTGCCCTACCTCGCCGTGGCCTTCCGCGGCCCGGCTTATTCGGATGAGGCGAAGGACAAAGCCGCGCTGGACCTACTGGCCTCGGTCGCTTTCGGCGAGAACTCGGACCTTTATCAAAAGCTCGTGCTTCAGGAGCAGAAGGCTGACTTCATCAGCCCCTCGTTCGACGACCAGGTGAACGGCGAGCTTTTCTCCGTCTTCTCGCGCGTCAAGGAAGAGAAGGACGTGGCTTACGTCCGCGACCAGATTCTAGCGACCCTCAAGCGCTACACGACCGAATTGATTCCGCAGGCGAAGCTCGACGCGACGCGCTCGCGGCTGCGCTACGGCCTGGCGCTTCAGATGAACAGCTCCGAGGCGATTGCCAGCATCCTCGCCCCGTATATCTCGCTGCGCCGCACGCCCGAGACGATGAACAAGCTCTTCGCGCTCTACAACCAGCTCACGCCCGAAGACGTGCGCTCGACCGCGAACAAGTATTTCGTTGACCGCAGCCGCACCATCGTCACCCTCTCGACCAAGGGCAAAGGAGGTGCGGAATAATGACGAGACACAATCGTTTGCCCAAACTTCTCTTGATAATTTCTGCGCTCGCGCTCGTGGGCCAGAATCTTTACGCACAGGACAGCAGGGGCGGCGGGAGAATCAAGCCGCCGACAGCGACCGCACAAGTCATGAGTAAAAAGAGCGCCCGCACGGCGGCCGGTG
>DATFCB010000297.1:0-6104 GCA_035253525.1 Pyrinomonadaceae bacterium
TGCGGCCACGTCAAGCACTAGATAGAGATTCCCAGCTCTCTGCCTGGCCTCAGTCAACTGAAGAGAGCCGAAATCTTCGTACTCAACAGAGCTAATGATTTTCAGCAAGTCATCCACTGTCACATTAAGGAAGAAGCCGAACGCCCGAATTAAGTTGATTGTAGCATTCAATTCGGCATCTGCTTTAAGGTAGAGCGCCCGCAATTGGCCCACGGGGCGGATTTCTGCTCTAATACGCGTCTGATGAAACGTAAAGTTAAATTCTTAGGGCTGGGCCTGCTCGTGCTGTGTCTGGCGGCGGGCGGCTTTCTCTTCTGGGCGTACAGGGAGTTGAACGTGCCAATCGAGCACGCGAAGGCCGAGACGTACATAGAGATTCCGCGCGGGCTGTCGCCGTCGCAGATCGTGCACAAGCTCGCCAGTGAGGGCATCCTCAATCGCGAGTGGCCGCTCCTGGCTTACATGAAGCTGACGGGCGCGGGCGCGCGGCTCAAGGCGGGCGAGTATCGCTTCCCCTCCCCCATCTCGCCGCTCGGCGTTTTGCGGAAACTGGAAGAGGGCGAGGAGCGTCTGAGCCGCTTCACGGTCATAGAGGGCTGGTCGCGCTTCGAGATCGCGGCGGCCATGGCGCGCGTCCCCGAATTGAAACTTGAGAGCGCGGACCAGGCGATGCTCCTGATGAATGAGACGAGCGCGATTAAAGACCTGGACCCGGAGGCGCAGAACCTCGAAGGCTACCTCTACCCGGACACGTATAACTTCCCGCCCGACGCGACGCCGAGTTCTATGGTCGCCGGGATGGTCAAGCGCTTCCGCCAGCAGTGGAAGCCGGAGTGGACGGAGGCGGCGCGAAAACTCGGCCTCTCGCCGCGCCAGATCGTGACCGTCGCCTCGCTGATAGAGACAGAGGCGAAGCTCCCGGAAGAGCGGCCCGTCATCGCCTCCGTCATCTACAACCGGCTAAAGAAACAGATGGCGCTCGGCATCGACTCGTCCGTCATCTACGCCTCGAAGCTGGCGGGGAAATGGAGGAACGACGGGAAGGTCTACAAGAGCGACCTCGAACGACAGTCGCCTTACAACACGCGCATCCACGCGGGGCTCCCGCCCGGTCCCATCGCGTCGCCCAGCCTGAGTTCGCTTCAAGCCGCACTCAACCCCGCGCAGACCGACTATCTTTATTACGTGCGCGAGCCGGCGCGCGACGACGGGGCGCACAATTTTTACAACAACGCGGCCGACTTCGAGCGCGGCGTGCAGGCCCTGCGCGAGTGGGAGCGCCAGCGCGACGCGCGCGAAGCCGTGACGAACGGCGAGCAAAAGTAATGATGAACTTTGCGGGATGAATGCGGGATGAAAGACGACCGGGGTTTATTCATCATTCATCGCTCATCGTTCCGCATTGCTTTTCCTTCGTGCTTGAATTTGCCGGTTGGTTGATTTATGCTCCGAGGCGTCTCTCAAGGTTAGAGGCGGAAGATTTTCCGCGGGGTGACGGTAGTAACCAAAGGCGGCAAGAAGTGAAAAGAATCATCGGCATCATTTTCGTTCTGGCTCTCTCTTCGGTGGGCGCGTTCGCCCAACAGGAGAAGGGCGTTGACTCTCAGAATGAGCGCGTGCGTGACTCCGGCAACAGCCGCACGCCCGCCGACAACGGGACGAAGCAGGACAACGGCGCGGGGCGCGGGATGGATTTCGGCAAAGGCCGTACGCCGACAGCGCCGCCCGTCCCCAACCCTTACCGCTTCTCCGTCCGCCGCGACGCCGTCATCAAAGCCATCGAAGACGCCGTACGCGACCGCAAGCTCGTCATGGACGCGGCGGCCTCCAAGCCCCAGGAGGGAATCCTGATCAGCCAGCCCTACACCTTCGCCAAAGGCGCAGTCGTCGCCACGTCCGAGATCGGCCGTTACGCGCAACTGACGGAGGCGCAGTCGCGCGGGTGGACGCGCGGCCGCTACACGCTGATCGTAGAGGTGCAGCCGATTGATGGCAACAACACCAACGTCGCGGTCAACGTCAAGGTGGAGGGCCGTAGCGACGGCGCTTCCGGCGCGGAGTGGGTGACGCTCAGAAGCACAGGCGTGGCCGAGGAAGAATTCCTGAGCAAGCTCATAGAGGACTTGACGGGCGCTCCGCCGCCTGGACACTTACCCTCGACCGAACCGTGAGGGCTTGATTCTCATCGGCCGTAAGCCTTTAATTTTAGACTTTACCTCCCCTGGCCTCACCATATACCTCAAGGCCGGCAAGGACTTTTTTTATGATTACTCCAGACAGCACAGGCGATAACTTCGCGGAAACGGACGGGGATGAGATTAAGCGGGACCGCTCCCCCATCATCAAGATCGTATCGGTCATCCTGGCGGTCGCGGTCACGGCCTCGCTGCTCATTGGCTTCCTGATATGGCGCAAGCGCCACGAAGAGAGCGTCGGCATACAGCCCCAGCCGCAGGCGAAACAGGCCAAGGCCGCGCTCCCCGCCAAGGTGCAAATCTACATAGACGAGGCCGTGCGCAAAGGCCCGGAGGCGATTATAGGCGGCACGGTTCAGAACATCTCCGGCGAGAAGCTGACCAACCTGTCGGTCGAAATAGAGTTGAGTCACCGCAGAGACGCGGGCACGGAGGTGCGCGCCCTGGAAGTAGAGCCGAAGGAGTTGGCCCCGGACCAGAAGGGGCGCTACACGCTGACGCTCACGGGCGAATACCGCAGCTTCAAACTGCTGCGCATCAAGTCCGACTCTGACGTGATCGGGTTCAAGGCCGCGCAGGGCGCACAACGCCCCGTCGAGCGCGCGCCCGAAATTAGAACCACCATCATCGAACGGCCAGCGCCTCCGAAAAAGGGCGAGGAGTTCATCAACACCCCGGATGACCCGGCGAAGATTCCCTGAAGAGGCTGAACGCGCGTGCAGCCCTTAAAGCCGTGGGTGAGGAGTCGGCGCGGCGACACATCTTAAAGTTCTCCTTTGAGTCTCGGGGGCTAACGAGAAAAATAGTTGGGCTTAAACGGCGACGCCCACAGTTCCCCGTCGGGACGATTTCGTCCCCTGTTATCGAAGATGTAGAGGCCGGGCCGGACAACCAATGCTCCGTGCTGAACCGTCCCAGCAGTGTTTGACGACAAGCTTGCCGCTCCGAGAGCGTTTCCGTTACAATCCGGGCCAGAGCGGACCCAAAAGTTTACCCGAACTATTTTCTAAGGTGACCTTGATGCTCATCCTCCTACGCACGCTTCTTATCGCGGCCCTCGTGACCTCGGTCGCCGGTGCGGCCCAGGCGCAGTCCAAGCCGCTGGACAACAACCCCAACGACGACATGGGCGCGGACAGGGGGGCTTCGGGCCGCAACCGCTCGAAGATTATGATCGGGATGCCCGAAGAGGAGATGATTGCGCGCCAGGACATCAAGGCGGCCGAGAAGGATTATGCGGAGAACATAGAGCGTGCGCGCGAGGCCGCGCAACTGAGTACGGAAATCCGCGACTCCTACCTGCACAACAAAGCCTTCAGCCGGACCGAGCAGAAAAAGCTTGAGCGATTGGAGAAGCTCACGCGCAAGATTCGCAGCGAGGCCGGGGGCTCCGACGGCGACGTGACGATTGAAAACGTGCCCTCGCAAATAGAGCCCGCGCTCTCACGCATCGCGGAGATATCGGACAAGGTGCGCCAGGTGGTCGAGAAGACGCCGCGCCAGGTCATCTCCGCCTCCGTCATAGAGCAGTCTAACGAGCTGCTCGAAATCATTCGCTACGTCCGCGGCTACGCCCGCTAGGCTACCAAATGATGTCAGCCCACGGGCACACACTCCGCAGACCTTCTCTTTACGGGCTCGCCTCGCTACTCACCTTGCTCATCTTGTTCGCCCCCTCGGCGCGCGCACAGGACGACGACGACGACGTGCTGCGCGTCAACACGGACCTGGTCGTCGTCAACGTCACCGTGACGGACGGAGCGGGAAAGTACGTGCGCGGCCTCAAGCGCGTGGACTTCAAGCTCATGGAGGACGGGCGCGAGCAGACGATTTCGAGTTTCGGCGCGGAAGAGACGCCGTTCGCGGCGGCCGTGCTCCTGGATTTTTCCGGGAGCATGGAGAAGCGCGTCTCGATGGCGCGGGCGGCCGCGATCCGCTTTCTGGACGGGTTGCGCGAGGAGGACGTAGCCGCCGTCTACCGCTTCGATTCCAAGATAGAGCAGCTACAGGATTATTCGCCGAGCCGCGACCTCGCCCCGCTCGCCTTCGGGATGAGTGCCAAGGGCATGACCGTGCTCAATGACGCCATCATACGCGCGGCCGACGACCTCTCGCGCCGCCCCGAAAAACGGCGTGCGATAGTCGTGCTCTCGGACGGCTACGACACGAAAAGCTCCGCCTCTATGGAGAAGGCCCTGGCGGCGGCCGCGAGCGCCGGCGTGACGATTTACACGGTGGACATGACGCCGGAGAACGCGCGCCCGGAAGCGCGAGCGCAAGCCTCCGGCATCCTGCGCAACTTCGCCGGCAAGAGCGGCGGCCGCTACGTCAAGACGCCGGGCGGGCAGGAACTGCGCGAAGCCTTCGGCAGCATCATCGAAGAACTCGGCAACCAGTACACACTCGCCTATAAGCCGAGCAACCGCGCGCGCGACGGGCGCTGGCGCAGCATTGAAGTCAAACTGAGCGGCGCACAGTTGAACGCCAGGTCACGCCAGGGCTACAAAGCGCCCAAGGGCTGACCGCAAGATCTCCTAAACTTCCAACGGTTATTTCACGCAAAGGCGCAAAGACGCGAAGAAAGCACGCAAGGTGAAGAAGCATTCAATCCCTTTGCGTTCTTCTTCGCGGCTTTGCGCCTCCAGCGTGAGACTTTTGTGCTCGCGCTACCGAGTCGCTTTTAGATGCTCGTCTCGTTGCGCGCTTTCTCCCGGTGGCGGTCTAGAGCGAGTTCTATCAGGCGGTCAAGGACGCGCGTGAAAGGGAGACCGGAAGCCTCCCACATCTTCGGGAAGCCGGAAACGTCCGTCAGCCCTGGAATCGTGTTCAATTCGTTGATCAGGAGTTCCCGCGTGTCGCGGCGCAGGAAAAAGTCCACGCGCGCAAAACCGGCGCAGTCGAGCGACCGGTAGGCGCGCACCGCCAGGCGGCGCACGCGTTCCGTCACTGACTTGGGGAGCGGGGCCGGGACGACGAACTCCACATGTCCCGTGCCCGTATACTTCTCCGCGTAATCCAGGAAGGCCGCGGCCGGGTCTTTCACGACGTACTCGCCCGGCAGGCTCGCCTCAGGCTTCTCGTTGCCGATCACGGCGCACTCTATCTCGCGCGCGTCCAGCCCCTCCTCGATGATGATTTTCCGGTCATAGCGCGCCGCCAAATCTATCGCACGCTCCAGAGCATTCTTGTCCGTAGCGCGGGAGATGCCGACGGACGAGCCCAGATTGGCGGGCTTGACGAACGAGGGGAAGCCGATTTCGCGCGCGACGCGGCGCAAGGCAGCCTGGCGGTCCGTGTCCCAGTCTTTGCGCAGCAGCGAGGTGTGGCGGCAGACCGGCAGCCCGGCCTCCTTGAAGAGCGCCTTCATGGTCACCTTGTCCATCCCGCAGGAGGAGGCCAGCACACCGCTGCCGACGTAAGGCATCCCGACCATCTCCAACCACCCCTGAATCGTGCCGTCCTCGCCGAACGGCCCGTGCAGCACAGGGAAAACCACGTCGAGCGGCCGGGGCGGCGCGAGCGCGTCGTCTCCCCCGCCCCGCGCGACGAGGCCGTTGGAGGATGGGTCGCCGATGAGGGCCGAGGGCTGGCGCTCTTCGGACGCCACCTTGTCGGCCACCTGTTTTCTAGTCTCCTCCGGCAGCAGGCGCGTCGCGCGCGCGGGCGAGAGCCACTTCCCTTCCTTCGTGATCGCAATCGGCACGACCTCGTACCTGCGCGCGTCCAGCGCGTCAATCACGGCCCGCGCCGAGCGCACTGAAACCTCATGCTCTCCCGAACGCCCCCCGAAAATAACTCCAACCCTTAACTTTTTTGCCAAGTCACACCCCTAAGAGCAGTGATAAGTGATGAGTGATAAGTGATAAGTTAAAACCGCTTGCTTTAACTTATCACTTATCACTCATCACT
>DATFCB010000298.1:0-2875 GCA_035253525.1 Pyrinomonadaceae bacterium
ATCACTTACGGGCTGGCGGACGGGCTGACCGGCGGGTGGGCGCAGAAGCTCTACCTCAAGCCGGACACGCGCTGCATCAGACTCGGCGAGATCGATTTTGAAAAGTTCATGGCCGGGGGCTGCGCGCTGCCGACGGCGCTGCACGCGGTCGAACGCGCGGAAGTCAATTTGGGCGACACCGTGCTGGTGCTGGGCAGCGGGCCGGTCGGACTCTCAATTGTTATCTTCGCGTTGATGCGCGGGGCGTTGCGGGTCTTATGTATCGGCGCGCCTGAGCACAGACTCGATGCGGCGCGGAAATTAGGAGCCGCCGCCGCGCTCAACGTCGAGACGAGTGATGAGACGATGCGTGAACAATGGGTACTCGAACACACGGAGGGCCGCGGGGCCGACATGACCATTGAAGCCACGGGTGCGCCAATCGCGGTCGTGCAGGCGATGCGCTACACGCGCGACGCGGGCCGCGTCCTTATCGTCGGACAATATACTGACCACGGCGAGGTCTCTTTCAACCCGCACCTTGAATTGAACAAGAAACACCTGGACGTGCGCGGCTGCTGGGGCTCAGACTTCTCTCACTTTTACAGGGGCGTGCAGATCATGGCCGACCCCGTGCGCTCCGAAGCCTGGTCGCTCTTAAAACTCGTCCGTTACGGACTCGGCGAGGCAAACGAAGCGCTGGCCGACGTGGCGGCAGGCAAAGTCACGAAGGCCCTTATCGCACCTCAAGCTTAGGGATATAATTCTTTACACTTCTCTACGCCTGGTCTATAGTGCACCCACTTTCCACGGGTCAGCCTTGCTCCAACTTCTCTGCCGTGGAATTTCCTCATGTACCAGGCGTCGTACACCCCTAAGCGAGAAGGCGCACCACTCTCCGGCGTCAAAATATTAGCATGGCTATTGATGGCTATCGGTGCCGCCGCCCTCTGCCTCTCTCTCGTCTTGTCTCTTTCCAGGCCGGGCTACAAGCCTGTCCCCTACGAAGACCACCGGAAGTGCTTCATCGAATTCACGGCGACGGACGCGCGACCCGAAAGCGACGCGCCGCCTCAGACCGAGTTGCAGACGAGTTTATACGGCGCGGCGATTGACGACGCGGCGACGAGCCACGGCCTTCAAGAGACGGACGAGGCGCAGGTAGAATTCGCGCTCGCGTCTTTTGCTACGCAGGACTCGTCCCGGCGACCGGAGCCCACGCAGACTCCCGAATTGGCTCAAAAACGCGGGAAGCGCAAAGGCATGCGCCGTCTCTTCGACTGGCTCAGGGGAAGATCGTCCAAAGTGTTGGAGAAGCCTGCTAAGCGGCAGCCCAGTCCTCCGAGGTTGGATGCCAGCACGTATAGCGTCTGTCTGGGCAGCGAGGCGGCCGCGCGTGTGCAGATTACGGCTTCGGGCTTCGACCCCTCGTGTCCTCCTCTGGCTTATCACTGGCGCGTGGACAGCGGGCGCGTAGATGGGCGCGGGGCGAAGGTCGTCTGGAATCTACGGGGCCTGCCGCCTGGGAAGTACAGGGCCACTTTTAAGGCGGACGTTGATCCAGACTGCTACGACTGCCGCAATTGCGAGGTCTTCGGCGCGACAAAGGTCACGGTGCAACCCTGCGCGACGCCCACACCGACGCCAACGTCAACCGTAACGCCGACGCCGCCCCCGACGCCCACGCCCACACCTTACACTTGTCCGAACGTCTACTGCTCAGCCGTCACGCGTGGCAATTCCATGACCTTCACTGCTCAAGTCGGCGGCGGCACTCCCGGCGTCAGCCCCATCTACTACTGGTCTGTCTCGGCGGGCAGGATTAGCGGAGGGCAGGGCTCCTCCTCCGTACAGGTTGACACGGCCGGACTCGCGGAGGGGACGGAGATTAACGCAACCGTCGAGGCGCGCGGGTACGGCCGCGTCTGCATGACCTCTTGTAAATCTTTAGTGGGCTCCTTCTATACCCCGACGCCGAAGCCGACACCGACGCCCTCTCCGACGCCTTCGCCGACGCCTTCGCCCTACAGCTCCCAGGAGCGGCACACCGTCGGCGTCCATTACGCGTCGCAGTTGACGAGGGGTTACGATGCGACGATTAGCTTCAAGTGGACGAGTTCGTACACGGCGACGCGTGAGCAGGAAAGCGAAGGCCGCTCATCTGCGCTCAGGATGATCCCTGCATCGTTCCAACAGGTGGCCGATGAACAGCCGCCGCCGCCGGGCGTCGCCACGCTCTACCTGCACTCGAATGACCTGAACCCGAAAAATTGGAGCCTGAAGCTGCCGCTCGGCGAGGAGCGTTCATTAACAATCAACCCCGCGAACTACGCCGAGCGGACAGCCTTCATGCTGGAGGTTGACGCGCTGGAGATTGATGGTCGCTTATGGAAGAGGGCGGACGCGGGCGGCCTCTTGCTTTGGCGCGACTATTCCGACGGCGGGGAATGTGGCCCGCACAGCTTTGTCATCAACGTCCTTGCGCCGCCCGCGCCCTACGTCCCGACAATCCTCTTGTTAAGCGGCATCATCGCCCTGCTGGCCGGAGACTACTTGCGGCGACTGGCGCAGAGCGCAGCGCTCAAGGAATCCGTGCTCGCCGAATCGGAAGCGGCGGCGACTGAAGGCGACGACGTGCGCTGCACCGTCTTCGCCCCGACCGAGGCGCGACAGGGTAAAAGCTTTATGGTGATAGCCTTCGCACACCTGGCCCAACAGGCCGCGCTGCTGGCCGAGATGGCGAAGGGGATGAGCAAATCCGTCGAACAGCGCGGGCCTGGGAAGAAGTTGGGGGCGAAGATCGAGCGCGGGCGGGAGTTGCTCTTTTCTCTTGAGATGCCCGGCCTGGAAATTGACGAGCCGAACCAATCGCTCATCTGGGAGGGTGAGCCTGACT
>DATFCB010000299.1:0-4534 GCA_035253525.1 Pyrinomonadaceae bacterium
TGTAAGCCGTGCCCGAGGACGTGCCCGCCAGCCCCGCGCCGAGCGTGGCCCAAGCGTCCACAATCAGACCCTGCTTGAGGTTCTTCGGGTTCCCTTCTTCGTCGAGCATCCCCGAAGCCTGCGAGACGCCTATGAAGGTCGAGATCGAGTCGAAGAGGTCCGTGAAGAGTATGGAGATGATGGCGGGCAGCAGCGAGAGCTTGAGCGCGCCCCAGATGTCCAATTTGAGAAAGACGCTCCCGAAATCCGGCGCGCTGAAAAACGTTGCGGGGGCTTTGACGAGTCCGCCGAGCCAACCGATGAGCGTCACCAGAAAAATACCCGCGAGAAACGCGAGCGAGCTTTTCATCTTCAAGAGCCAGACGATGACCGCGAGGCCCAGGATAGCCAGCAGCGCCTCGCGCCCGAGTGTGCCAGTTTTAACGAACGTCACGGGGTCGGACGTTATCAGTCCCGCGTTCTTGAGTCCGATGAAGGTGAGGAAGATGCCTATGCCTGCGGCGGTCGCGATTCTGAGTCCTGGCGGGATGGCGCGGGCTATGCTCTCGCGCACGGGCGTCACGGAAACCAGAAGGAAGAGCACGCCCGCCCAGAAGATGATGCCGAGCGCCACCTGCCAGGGCACTTTCTGCGTGAGGATGATGGTGAACGTGAAGAAGGCGTTGATGCCCATGCCGGGCGCGACGGCGAAGGGAAGCCGTGCGTAAAGGCCCATCAGGAGCGTCATCGCGAAGCTCAAGAGCACGGTCGCCGTCAGCACGCCGCTGAAAGACATCCCCGTCCCCTCGGTCGAGAGAATCGCCGGGTTGACGACGACGATGTAAGCCATCGTGAAAAATGTCGTCACGCCCGCGACGGCCTCGGTGCGTATGTTCGGCGTTTTCGTTTTCTCCATGACGTGACAGGCCGGCCCAACTCGACTCAACCCCTTTGCGCCTTTGCGTCTTGGCGTGAGATGGTTTTTAGTTTTTCACGCAAAGGCGCAAAGAACTACAAAAGGTTTTGAATGCCGCTCGGGCGCGAGATAGAATTGCTTATACCGGAGTCGCGGGGGCGTCCGCAAATCCGAAATCGCCGCAGCCGCGTAAGATTAGAGACATGTCGCTTGCAGCGGGAACCCGACTCGGCCGCTACGAAATCCGCTCGCTCCTCGGCGAGGGAGGCATGGGCGAAGTTTATCTCGCGCGCGACTTCCAACTGGAGCGCACCGTCGCCCTCAAAATCCTGCGCGCCAACGTCAGCTCCGACCAGCAGAGGATGCGCCGCTTCGTGCAGGAAGCCAGGACAACTTCCGCGCTCAACCACCCCAACATCCTCACCGTACACGAAGTCGGACAAACGGACGCGCTCTTCTTCATCGCCACTGAGTTCATAGACGGCGTCACCCTGCGCGCCGAAGTTGCGAAAGGGCCTATGCAGTTGGGCTCCGTGCTGGACGTAGCCACGCAGGTCGCAGCCGCGCTCACGGCCGCGCACGCCGCAGGCGTAGTCCACCGCGACATCAAGCCCGAGAATATCATGCTCCGCACCGACGGCTACGTGAAAGTCCTGGACTTCGGCATCGCTAAGCTGACTGAGAAAGTCATCCCTGAAAAGGAAGAAGACCCGAAAGCCCCTTCGGAACCTGAGCCGTCAGACGCTGGCACACCCGAAAAGCTCAAACAGTCCGGGAGCGGTGAGGAAGCCCCAACGGTCTTCATGGGCAACACTGAATCAGGGATGCTGCTCGGCACGGCGCTTTACATGTCGCCCGAGCAGGCGCGCGGCCTCGCTGTTGACGCGCGCACGGACATCTTCTCTTTCGGCGTCGTGCTCTACGAGATGCTGGCGGGGCGCGTCCCCTTCAAAGGGCGCGGGACCGGCGAGGTCATCGCCTCAATTCTGAAAAGCGAGCCCCGGCCGCTCAAGCGGTACGCGCCGGAGGTGCCCGACGAGCTTCAAAGAATCGTCGGGCGCGCGCTCGCCAAAGGTCGCGCGCAGCGTTACCAGACCATAGGCGAAATGGCACAGGACCTACGCAGCCTGCGCCGGGACATCGAATTCAGAAGAATCCTTCAAGACTCCGTGCGGACGAGCGCGGGCACCGTCGCCTCCTCGTCCGACGCTGTCCGGCCATCAGGGCAGTCCGCGAGTTTTGATCCTCGAATCGAGACGACTTCGTCCCGCTTTCAAACCAACCTCCCGACGCACCCCACGCCGCTCATTGGGCGCGAGGAGGAGTTGGCCGACGTGTTGTCTTTGCTGAGGCGCGAGGACGTGCGGCTGCTGACGCTGACCGGGCCGGGCGGCGCGGGCAAGACCCGGCTGGCCCTTGAGGCAGCGACCGACCTGCAAGACGAGTTTTCCGTTTACTTCGTCGCCCTGTCCTCCATCAACTCGCCCGAGTTGGTCGGCTCGGCAGTGGCCCAGGCAATAGGGCTCAAGCAGACGGCGGGCGTGCCGCATCTGGAAACGCTCAAGCAACACCTGCGCGCGCGCGGCGCGCTGCTCGTGCTGGACAACTTCGAGCAGGTGATGCCCGCCGCGCGGCTCGTTGTCGAGTTGATGGCGAGTTGCCCGCAGGTCAAGTTCTTAGTGACGAGCCGCGCGGCCTTACGACTGCGCGGCGAGCGCGAGTTCGAGGTTCCGCCGCTCGCTCTCCCGCACGAGTCCGAACTCTCTTCAGCAGGGGATTTGTCCCGCTACGCAGCCATCGCGCTCTTCACAGAGCGCGCCACGTACATCCGGCCGGATTTCGTTTTGACGGACGAGAACGCGCGCGCCGTGGCGTCTGTCTGCATACGCCTCGACGGGCTGCCGCTCGCAATCGAGCTTGCGGCCGCACGTCTCAAGCTACTCTCGCCGGCGGAAATGCTCGCGCGCCTGGACAACAGTCTGAAACTTTTGACCGGCGGCGCGAGAGACTTGCCCACGCGTCAGCAGACCATGCGCGGGACGATTGGTTGGAGTTATGACTTGCTGGACGCGTGCGAGAAGCGCCTGTTCCGCAGGCTCTCCGTCTTCGCGGGCGGCTCGACGCTCGAAGCCGCGGAGGCAGTCTGCGGCGAAGAATTGGGGATGGACGTGCTGGACGGGCTCAGCTCGCTCGTGGACAAGAGCATGTTGCGGCAGAAGGAGCAGCAGACGGGAGGCAAGCGTTTCCGCATGCTTGAGACGATCAGGGAGTTCGGGCTCGAAAAGCTCGCGTCGAGCCGCGAGGCGGAAGCAGTTAGACGCAAACATGCACTCTTCTTCCTTGATCTGGTCGAGCGCTCCGAGCCCGAGTTGACTGGCCCCGAGCAGGTTTTATGGCTCGAACGTCTTGAGGGCGAGCACAACAACTTGCGCGCGGCGCTCAACTGGGCGAAGGAGCGCGGCGAGATAGAACTGGGCCTGCGCATGGCCGGGACGTTGTGGAGGTTCTGGGAGGTGCGCGGCCACCAGAGCGAGGCGCGCGATTGGCTCCTGCGGCTTTTGGAAGAGAGCGAAGGCGTCTCGCCCGCTGTGCGCGCCAAGGCGTTCGGCAGGGCCGGGGCGCTCGAAAGAGACCACGGCAATTACGAGCAGGCGCTGCCGCTCTTTCAACAAAGCCTCGCGCTCTATCAAGAGGTCAGGGACAAGTGGGGCGTGGCTGCGACCTTGAACGGCCTGGGCGACATGGCGCACCAGCAGTGCAACTACGAAGAGGCGACCGCGCGCTACGAAGAGGCGCTGGCCCTCTTCAAAGAGATTGACAACCATCTGGCCGTCGCTTACGTGCTCAACAACCTGGGCAACGTGGCGAAGGACCGCGGCGACTACGAGCGCGCCTGGCGACTTCACGAAGAGGCGCTTGCGCTCTTCCGCGACCTGGGCGACAAGCGTGCGCTCTCGACCTCGCTCTACAACCTGGGCGAGGTCGCGCAGTATCGCGGCGACTATACGCGGGCGCTTGAGTTGCAGACGGAAAGTCTCATGCTCAAGCGCGAGGTCGGCGACAAGCGCGGCATCGCGCTCTGCCTGAACAACCTGGGCGACATCGCGCGTCTTGAGGGCGATTACGCGGGCGCGGCCTCGCTCTATCAAGAGAGCCTTCCTCTCTTCCGCGAGCTGGGCGACAAACGCAACGTCACCTTCTGTCTCGAAGGGCTGGCCGAAGTCGCCTGCACGAAGAGTGACTATGAACGCGCGGCGCGTCTGTTCGGCGCGGCCGTCGCCCTGCGCGAAGCGATTGGCGCACCACTGCCGGCCGCCGAGCGCACGGACTACGAAAGCAGCCTCGCCGCCGCCCGCGCCGGGCTGAGCGGCGAAACGTTCGCGGAGCTTTGGGAGCAGGGACGCGAGATGAAACCGGACGCCGCGATTGCCTACGCGTTGAACGCGAAAGAGGAATAGCGGCGTTTCAAGAGGAGATTCTAAAACTCAGGTCAACCCTAGACTCAACCCCTTTGCGCCTTGGCGTGAGCGTTTTTTTTATTTTCACGCAAAGGCGCAAAGACGCAAAGAATTAAAAAGAAGAATCAAACTTTACGGCTAAAGCTCGCGGCCGGAAACGCCGGACGTATCTTCGATAGTC
>DATFCB010000300.1:0-6946 GCA_035253525.1 Pyrinomonadaceae bacterium
CTTTCGATTTTGAAGAGCCGTGACGGGAACAACAGCCGTAAATCGTAAGTCGTGAATCGTGAATAGAAAAAGCAGTTTCTATTCACGACCGGCGACTTACGATTCACGATTTACGGCTCAACCCGCCCCGGCCTTAGGAGACGAACGAACATGCCAGTCAGGAAATATCTCAAAGAATCAATCAAACTGGGCGACCAGGAGTTGACGGTCGAGACAGGCCGTGTCGCCAAGCAGGCCGACGGCTCGGTGGTCGTCCGCTACGGCGACACGATGGTCTTGGTCGCGGCGGTCGCCGCCAACAGCCCGCGCGAAGGCATAGACTTTTTCCCGCTCACGGTCGAGTACCGCGAGTCCAACTACGCCGCCGGGCGCATCCCCGGCAACTACTTCCGGCGCGAGGGGCGTCCCAACGAGAAGGAGACTTTAACCTCCCGCCTCATAGACCGCCCCTGCCGCCCGCTCTTCACCGAAGGTTTTAGAAACGAAACACAGGTCATCGCCACAGTCATCTCCGCAGACCCCGACAACGACCCCGACGTTATCGCCATCACGGGCGCAAGTTGCGCGCTCTACCTCTCGGACATCCCTTTCCCGACCCCGATTGCGGGCGTCCGCATAGGGCTCATAGAGGGGCGCTACGTGATTAACCCGACCTACGACGAGCGGCGCGAGTCGCGCCTGAACCTGATCGTCGCGGGCACGGAAGAAGCCATCGTGATGGTCGAGGCCGGGGCCGAAGAGGTCTCAGAAGAGATCATGGTCGAGGCGCTGATGCTCGCGCACAAGGAGATCAACCGCCTCTGCCGCTGGCAGAAGGAGCTGTACAAGGCGCTCGACATTCAGAAGCGCCCGGTCGAAGCACCCGTCCTGGACGAAGAGATGACGGGCGAGATCGAGCGGAATTACTCGGAGCGCCTGCGCAACGCGCTCGACACTTCCGGCCAGGACAAGCGCACTTCTTACGCCGCCGTGGATGCGCTCAAAAAAGAGGTCGTCGAGTCTTACCCGGAGGATTTGCCGGAAAAACGCCAGATGGCGAAGAAGATTTTCGACCACCTCAAAGAGACAATCTTCCGCGACGACATCCTGAACAAGCGCCGCCGCCCCGATGGCCGCCGCTTCTCCGAGATTCGTCCCATCACCTGCGAGGTCGGCTGGCTGCCGCGCGCGCACGGCTCGGCACTCTTCACGCGCGGCGAGACGCAGGCGCTCGTCACGACGACGCTCGGCACCAAAGACGACGAGCAGTTCATGGATGATTTGGAGAAGGGCGAGATCAAGCGGCGCTTCCTCTTGCACTACAACTTCCCGCATTACTCGGTCGGCGAGGTCGGGCGCTTCGGCTCATCCAGCCGCCGCGAGATAGGGCACGGCGCACTCGCGCGCCGCTCGATAGAGCCCGTCCTGCCGGAAGAAAGCGAATTCCCCTACACCATCCGCATCGTCTCGGACATCACGGAATCGAACGGGTCATCTTCGATGGCCTCGGTCTGTGGCGGGACGCTTTCACTGATGGACGCGGGCGTGCCCTTGAAAGCCCCGGTCGCGGGCGTGGCGATGGGCCTCGTGATGGAGGGCAACAAGTACGCCATCCTTTCGGACATCGCGGGCGCGGAAGACCACTACGGCGACATGGACTTCAAGGTCGCAGGGACGCGCGAAGGCATTACGTCGCTCCAGATGGACATCAAGATCGGCGGCATCAACGCCATGATTATGGCCGAGGCGCTGGAGCAGGCCAGGAAGGGGCGCCTGCACATCCTGGGCGTGATGGAGAAGACCATCAGTGAGCCGCGCGAGGATATAGCGCCTTACGCCCCGCGCATCGTCCAGATCAAGATTAACCCGGACAAAATCCGCGATGTCATCGGACCCGGCGGCAAGATGATTCGCTCCATCGTCGAAGAGACGGGCGCGAAGATTGACGTGGAAGACGACGGCACGGTCTCTATCGCTTCGGCCGACGGCGCTGCCGCTCAGGCCGCGATTGACCGCATACGTGGCCTGACGGCTGAGGCCGAAATCGGCCAGACCTACCTCGGCACCGTCTCCCGCATCGTGGATTTCGGCGCTTTCGTCGAAATCTTCCCCGGCACGGACGGCCTCCTGCACATCTCGGAGATAGCCGACCGCAGGGTCAAGGACGTGCGCGACGAGCTGAAGGAAGGCCAGCAGATCATGGTCAAGTGCATCGGCAAGGAGGGCAACAAAATTAAGCTCTCCCGCAAGGCCGTACTCAAGGACGAGAAGCAGCGCGCAGAAGCCGCCGGGGCTGGCGAAGGCGACTAAAAACCTGGGAAAAAGGCAAAAGTAAAAAGGTAAAAGGGAGGGTAAAACTTGTTGGCCCCTCCCTTTTGCCTTGCGCCCTTTTCCTTTCGCCTTTTTTTCTTGACAGGCAGCCAAAAGGCTAGTTTAATCGCTCCCGCAAAACTGGAATACCCACAGCATTACGCTTCTTTCTTTAGCAAATAAGGAAAGCCCGCACAGCGGTTTCCATATTGAAACCAGATATTTTGAAAGGCGAGCTTGCGACGCGGTCCTGGGACGAGCCTTAACTGACCCGGCCGGCCATGTTTTCGCAGTAGTCTCGCCGTCTCTAATCCAAGTTTTGCTTAGCCGAGTCGCCCTAAGGTCTGGAAGGGAGAAGAGCAGCCCCGCTTCTTCCGCCTGCCCGGATCGCAAAGAGCCTAGAAGGAGATTCCCTACGATGAGGAATCGAGCCGTCAGCCCCATAGCTACGATACTCAGCGTCATGTTGTTGGCAATCGCCGCCGCGTCACCCGCCCAGGCCGGCCCGGTTGCCTATTCTGATGTTGTCCACGTCATGAGCAACTTGCAGTCAGGCGGCCAGAGCCAGGAGTTGCGCCTGCGCAGCGTCATGCAGGAAGGCAGCACGCCCGTCGGCGGCGGCCTGGTCGCCGCGACCGGCAAGACTTCCTCGCCCGACGGCAATGCTTCGTCGGCCGGCGCTGGCGGGGCCGTCTCCGCGTCCGGCGGTTCGCTCATCTCCACCGCGACCGGCTTGCAGGAAGGCCAGCAAGGCAACGTCGAGATCATCGAAGAGGGCGACGTGACCGGCACGGTCTGCGACTGCGGCGAAATGTACATTCCGGGCGGCTGGCCGAAATGGCCGCTCGCCTTCATCCCCGCGGCCATCTGTCTCGTCCCGGACCTGTGCACGAGGGACGACGACGAATGCATCCCCGGTGAACCGGAATGCCCCGTCGGATGCCCGCCCGGCGACCCGACCTGCAACCCGCCCCAGATTCCTGAGCCGGCTTCGATC
Organism: Pyrinomonadaceae bacterium; assembly: GCA_035253525.1. Classification (GTDB taxonomy): domain Bacteria; phylum Acidobacteriota; class Blastocatellia; order Pyrinomonadales; family Pyrinomonadaceae; genus QHXM01. The sequence goes on from DATFCB010000300.1 coordinate 3,287, forward strand.
TTCCTGCTCGGCACCGGACTCTCGGCATTAGGGGCCGCCGCGCGTCGTCGCCGCAACCTGCGCAAGGCTGAGCGGAACCAGTCGGAAACTACTGAGGTGTAATCATGGCGAAAAGTCAGACAACTCGTTCAACTGCCCCGAGAGCGAAGTTCGCCTTTATCGCTCTGGTCGCGCTCTCGTTCCTCTTCGTCCAGTCGTTGCAGACCGAGGCGCACGCCTCCCCGGACAAGAAGAGGCCCAACTACGGCCGCGTCAAGCTCTCGACCAATCCGGCCGGCTTCCCCGTCCTGATTGACGGGCAGCCCGCCGGCAACACGACGGAGAGCGACCGCTTGATTGATCTCGCGCCGGGGCCGCACACCATCGAAATTCTCTTCCCGCAGGAGCGCTGGACGCGCGAGTTCGTCGTCTCGGCCGGACGCATCTACTGCATCGGGCTCGCCTACGCGCCGCGCTCCATTCCGCTCCCAAGCGCGCTGCCCTGCCCGTACCCGGTCAACGTCAGCGCGCCCCCGACGGTCACGGACGGCGAGGTCATCACCTTCGCGTCGAACGTCTCCTACTCGGGCTCGTCCGCGCTCAACTACACCTGGACCGTCAGCCCGGCCGGCGCGCGCATCATCAGCGGCGCGGGCACGCCGACTCTCATGGTTGACTCCACGGGCGTAGGCAACCAGCCCGTCACGGCCATCCTGGTCGTGGACGACGGCTCGGGCGAGCGCTCGTGCCGCCAGACGGCGCAGGCCATCACGAACGTCACGGCGACGCCGCCGCCGCCCGTCAAGGGGCGCATTTACGACCAGTTCGAGCCGCCCGCCTTCGACGACGTTAAGGCGCGACTCGACAACCTGGCTATCGAGTTGCAGAACGCGCCGACGGCCCAAGGGTACGTCATCGTCTACGGCGGACGCCGCAGCCGCGCGGGCCAGGCCGACCGGCTCATCGAGCGTGCGCGCCAGTATCTCGTCAGCGAGCGCGGCATTGACAGCAGCCGCCTGGTCTTCATGAACGGCGGCTACCGCGAGACAGACTACTTCGAACTGTGGCTCGTGCCGCAGGGCGCGGAAACCCCGCAGGCGACGCCGAGCGTCTCGGCCGGTGATGTCCAGCCAGCGCCCGCCGCGCCGCGCCGCCGCCGCTCGCGCAGGGAGTAAGAAGACGGCAAATGTCCGAACGAGTGACGAGTGACGAGTGAAAGAAATTTTCTCGTCACTCGTCACTTTTTACTTGTCACCGACGCGAGGCGTGTGGAACAATCGCTTGCACAGAGATTCCCCTTAAAGTTTCATCCCCCGACAGCGTTTTGACCATGAACTATCGAAGGAGGGTCTTGTTTTATGGCTGAAGGTGATGGCGGCGGCAACGCGGGCGTGGTCGCCGTGCTCGTTATTTTCGTGATCGTCGTGCTGATTGCGCTCTATTTCTTCGGGGTGTTCGGAGGCCGAGGGGGCTCCGCCACACCAGACAAGGTTGATGTCAACATCCAGACCAAATAGGATTCGATAAATAAGCGCGAGCCTGTTCAAAGAAGAGAGGGACTTTCAAGCCCTCTCTTCTTTTCATTTCCCGCGAGGGACTGCTAGACTCGTGAATCGTAAATCGTGAATCGGAGAACGGGTTTTCTCTATTCACGATTTACGATTCACGATTTACGATTCACGAGGACAACTTTGTCAGCACCGAACATCGAAACCATCGTCAGCCTAGCCAAGCGGCGCGGCTTCGTCTTCCCCTCGTCGGAGATTTACGGCGGTTTGGGGAGCGCCTGGGACTACGGCCCCTTGGGCGTCGAACTCTCGAACAACGTCAAGCAGGCTTGGTGGCGCTGGATGGTGCACGAGCGCGACGACATGGAGGGCATAGACTCTTCCATCGTCCTGAACCGACTGGTCTGGAAATACTCCGGCCACGAAGACACGTTCAGCGACCCGCTCGTTGACTGCCGCGAGTGCAAGAGCCGCCTGCGCGCCGACAAGCTGGAGCTTCCCGCCGGGGGCGGAGACATCGCCGGGCTGATCCGCGAACGCCGCCTCAAGTGCCCGGTCTGCGGCTCGACCGACCTGACCGAGCCGCGCCCCTTCAACCTGATGTTCCAGACGCGGATCGGCGCCGTGGCCGAGGACGACCCGGCCTCGCTCGCCTACCTCCGGCCCGAAACCGCCCAGGGCATCTTCATCAACTACCTCAACGTCCAGCAGTCCATGCGGCGCAAGCTCCCGTTCGGCATCGCGCAGATCGGCAAGTCGTTCCGCAACGAGGTCACCCCCGGCAACTTCATCTTCCGCACGCGCGAGTTCGAGCAGATGGAGATGGAGTACTTCGTCCGCCCCGGCGAGGACGAGGAGCTGCACCAGTACTGGATTGACGCCTGCCTCGAATGGTTCCTCTCCGTCGGCATCAGCCGCGACAACCTGCGCCTCTACGAGCAGCCGAAGGAGGAGCTGGCCCACTACGCCAAGCGCACGGTGGACATCCAGTACCGCTTCTTCCCCGAACGCGGCGAGGAGGAGCGGCAGTGGGACGAGCTGATGGGCATCGCCAACCGCACGGACTTCGACCTCAAGGCTCACTCGAACAAGCCGGCCGACGAGGAAGGGAAGCGCCTCAACGCGGACTCGACCGAAGACCTCTCCTACTTCGACGAGGCGACGAAGCGGCGCTTCTACCCCTACGTCATCGAGCCGGCGGCGGGCGTCAACCGCACGATGCTCGCCGCCCTGATGGACGCCTACACCGAGAAGACGACCGACAAGGGCGAGACGCGCGTCGTCCTCAAGCTCCACCCGGAGCTCGCCCCCGTCAAGGTCGCCGTGCTCCCGCTCGCCAAGAACAAGCCCGAAATCGTCTCGATGGCGCGAGGCGTCAAGAAGGACTTGCAGCACTCGATGCGCGCCGTCTACGACGACACGGGCGGCATCGGCAAGCTCTACGCCCGGCAGGACGAGATCGGCACGCCCTTCTGCGTCACCGTTGACCACCAGTCGCTCGAAGACGAGGCCGTCACCGTGCGCGACCGCGACACCTGGGAGCAGGAGCGCGTCAAGGTCGTTGACCTGCAAGGGCACTTGAAGAAGAGGCTGGGAATCAGAAGTTAGTAAATGGTGAATGGCGGTTGAGCGCCGCACAGGTTGAGAGGCGGACACTCAACCCGACAACAACTCAAAGCATTCACCATTTACCATTCACCATTCACCACTTTATGCCTGTAGTCAAAAAGAGAAACCAGCAGACCGAGACGCGGCTGCTGTTGGAGTCGGACGACCCGGTGGAGCTGCCGCCCGCCGAGGTGGACGAGCGCGCCGTCGTCTTCCAGTTCGAGACGTTCCGCGAGCACCTGCCGGAGCTTTTGGAAGAGCTGCGGCGGGGGACAGTCGCCGAACCCGTCCCCGTGATGATGGACGGCTCGACCTTCGTCGTCCACGGCGCGACGCGCAGCTTCTGGGTCAAGCTCTGGCACTCCTCGCCGGAGCGCGCGCGGATCGAGCGCGCGCACGTCGTCAGTTGCCTGCCCTCGATGCGCGGCGTGCAGGTCGTCTTCGACGACCCCGACGACGACCTCGACGAAGAGGACGACGACCTCGATGACGAGGCCGAGCTGGACGCGGGCGACGCGGCCGATTACCCGGACGAGGGCGAAGAGGACGACGACGAGGACGACGA
>DATFCB010000301.1:0-5045 GCA_035253525.1 Pyrinomonadaceae bacterium
GGACATTCTTCTATTCTAAGATCTGCTGTTTTTTCAGCCGATGGCCGCTGGCTGGTTTCCAAAAGTAGTGATAGTACTATCCGCCTGTGGCGGTGTGACACTTGGGCATGTGTCGTGGTGCTGAACGAACCCGCATCCCGCGACATGTTTACCCCTGGCCTCTCCTTTCACCCTCAACTGCCCGTGCTGGCGACGCTGGGTGAAGGAGACACCATCATCCGTATCTGGGAGTTGGACGAAGCGCTCCTGCTCGGTCAGGCACAAGAGGGCGTCCACTACACCACCGCTAAACTCGTTCTGGTTGGCGATTCGGGCGTGGGCAAGACGGGGCTGGGGTGGCGGCTGGCGCACGGCGAGTTCAAGGAGCACGCGTCCACGCACGGCCAGCAGTTCTGGCCTATCACGGAACTTGGCCTTACGCGCAAGGACGGCACAGAGTGCGAGGCCGTGCTGTGGGATTTGGCGGGGCAGCATGCCTATCGGCAGATTCACTCCATCTTTCTCGACAACGTCGCCGCCGCGCTGGTGCTGTTCGACCCGAGCAATCGGCAGGAGCCGCTTAAGGGTGTGCAGTTCTGGTTGGAGCAACTGAAGGGCAAGGGGCAACTGCCGCCCGTGGTGCTGGTAGGCGCGAGAGTTGACGTTAGCCCTCCGGCGCTTTCGCAGCAGGAGTTTGACCAGTTCTGCCAGCGCTATGGCATACGCGGCGGCTATATCAGTACCAGCGCCAAGCGTGGCGAAGGGCTGGACGAGTTGCTGGAAATTCTCAAGGCGCAGATTCCGTGGGATGAGATGACGGCGACGGTGACGACCGTCACCTTCAAGCGCATCAAGGACTACGTGCTGTCGCTCAAAGAGAAGCCCGACCGCAAGGGCGTGCTGGTCAGCCCATCGGCCTTGCGCGAACAATTGCAGGCGACCGACGAGGAGTGGCGCTTCACGGACGCCGAGATGATGACGGCGGTTGGGCATCTGGAAACGCACGGCTACGTCGCCGTCCTGCGCAGTTCGGCGGGAGAGCAACACATCCTGCTCACGCCCGAACTGCTCGTGACGCTGGCGTCGTCCATCGTGTTCCTGGCAGACAAAAATCCGCGCGAACTTGGTGCGGTGAGCGAGACAGAACTCTTGCAGGGCAAGTACCCGTTCGACGAACTCGCGGGCCTGTCGCCAGCCGAAAGCCAGATTCTGCTCGATGCCGCCATCCTGCGCTTCCTGCAACACAACATCTGCTTCCGCGAGACGCTGAACGACGAGACCTTGCTCATCTTCCCGGCCCTCATCAAGCAGAAGCGCCCCCTGGAAGACGACATGCCCGCCACCGATGACATCTCTTACGTGGTGCGCGGGCGCGTGGAAAATTTGTACGCCTCGCTGGTGGTCTTACTCGGCTATACGCCCTCGTTCACACGCATCAACCAGTGGCAGAATCAGGCGCAGTACGAAATGGGCGAGGGCGAAATCTGCGGCTTCCGCCTGATCCAAGACCGCGAGGGCGAGATTGAGCTGGTGCTCTATTACGGCGACCAGATGCCTGCCATTGGGCGCGCTAAGTTTCAGGAATTGTTTGAGCAATTCCTCTACCAGCGCGATGTTGAAGTGACACCCTTCCCGCCCGTTGTCTGTCCTAATGGACACCGGCAAAAGCGCGACTCGGTTATGGAAGCAGTACGCGAAGGCTTGCTCTCTTTGTATTGCTATAAGTGCGGCAGGCAAACTGATCTGCCTAACTTTGACCAACCTCCGACCATAGGTATTGACGCGTCGCCCTGGCTGCAACGTGAAGAGGCGGCGGCGCGCTTGCGCAGCGCGTACGAAGTGCAACTGACGAAGGTCAAGGGCTATCGGCGCGGGTGGGCGACGCCGCGCTGTTACGTCAGCCACCTGCCCGCGCAAGAGGCATGGGCGAAAGAACTGGTTCGCGATTTGCGCGACGCGGGCGTGTACGTGGTCGAGCAAGCCGCGCAGGTTCAGCCCGACGATTTTGTGATTGTCGTGGACACGCCCGCCTATCAAAAAGCTTTTGGCACAGCGGCCCTGGCCGCCGACGCGCCGCTCGTCCGCGCGCGGCTGGGGAAAGAGAAGCGGCGACTACTTTCGCTCGCGCTGACGGGCCGGGGCACGGCGCACGCACTCAAGGCTTGCACGTTCGGTGATTTTCGCGACGAGACACATTACCCCGTGGGACTATTCGATGTAATCTTGAGACTATATGCCATACCGTTTGATCACGTCGGATTTGCACCAGCGCGGCAAGTGTTGCACGGGCAGTGGGAGCAAACTCTGGCCGGGAAGAAAGGCGACGATGAGACTTCAGCGCTCAAGGTTTTCATCAGCTATTCGCACAAGGACGAAGAGTTCAAAGACGAATTGGTCACGATGCTCGCCGGGCTGCAAGCACAGGGCATCATTGACGCGTGGCAGGACCGCCGGATCGAGGAGGGTGATGACTGGTATCGCTCAATTCAGGATGCGATGAACAACTGTGATTTGGCTGTACTGCTCGTCAGTCAACACTTCATTGCTTCGCGCTTCATTCGGGATGAGGAATTAAGACGCCTGTTGCAACGTCGTCGAGAAGACGGCCTGCGGGTTGTGCCAATTATCGTTCGCCCATGCAAATGGCAAAGCGAGCCGGCGCTCGCCGGCATTCAAGGACTGCCGAAGGACGGCAAAGCCGTAATCACATTCTCGGAAGAGAACGGCGCGCGGGACCAGGTCTGGGCGGATATTGCCACAGTCATCGAGGAGCGCGCGAAGGCGAAATAGGGGAGGGTTGAAATGAAAAAGCGATTGCTGAGTGCGTGGGTGCTACTTCTCTGCTGCGCCGTGAATGTTTTGGCCCAGGATAAGCCGTCGTGGGTGGTGGAAGTCGAAGACGTTTTTAAGAAGAAGGAGCCGAAGTGGAAGATAGAGAGAATAATCGTTAACGGCGGAGTTCCCATCTTCAGCGAGAGCATAACTTTTAAGTCGGGCGGCTATCGCGCCAATGTTCACCTCACAATCTGGGACTCGTTAAAGAATGCCCAGGACGTTTTGGAGGCGGAGATTATCGCGTACGAGAGCACGCGGAAGTCCAGGGTGACTAAAACCAGGCTGGAGAATTTGGGCGACGAGAATTATATGTGGCCGAATCTCAATCGAGACGGGTGGACGATGATTAAATTCAGGAAGGGGACAGTCATCGTGCGGGTATTCGCGCCCTCGGTGGCGATGGCTAAAAGATTCGCACAGTACGTGGTCGAACGAATACCCGCCGGCTAACGGCTCATTCAAACGGCCCCACCACCAGTCTAGTCTTTCCGCTTAACGACGACTTCTACCTTCCGGCGGTCGCGGACGACGCCGAGCGTGATCTGCTGCGCGTCGCCCGCGAGGTCGGCGATGGGCTGTGCGGCCTTGAGCGGCTTGCCGTTGACGGATTCTATTACGTCGAAGACTCGCAGGCCGGCCCGCGCAGCAGCGCTCTCGGGTTCTATGAAGACGATCAGACGGCCGCCCCGCGCGCCCAGGTGCGCTGCGGCTTTGGCCGAGAGCGCGAAGACCTCGACGCCCAACATGAATGGTGGCTTCGCATCCGTGCTGCGGCGGCGGTCCCGCGCCGCGTAGGCTTCGGCCAGTCTCATGGCCCTGGCGGTATTCATGGCCTCGCCCAACTTAACGTTGACTTCCAAAGGTTTCAGGTCATCAATGCGCGGAAACTGCGCAGGCCGTGGAGACTGCGCCGGTGTGGGCGGCGTCGGCGCGGAGGGAGTGGTGGGCGCTGCGGCTGGCCCGCGCAGGAAGGTGAAGTTGACGTTCGCGCCGCTGCCTGCTTCGTTCAGGATGAAGGAGAAGTCCTCCGCACTTTTGACCTCGAAGTCGTTGATGCGCAGGATCACGTCGCCAGGGCGCAGGTCTGCCTGCGCCGCGGGCGTGCCCGGCACGACCGTCGTCAGGACGATTCCCTTCCGCGCCGCCTTGAGCCACGCGGCGTCAACTTCGGCCCACCCTATGGAGTGGAATTTTTCGAGCGGGATGGCCGCGACAGGTTCGCCGCGCACGCCCAGCCACGGGCGAGGCACGTTCGTGCGGCGCGCCAGGACGCGCTGAGCCGCGCGGCGCACGGCCGCAATCGGAATCAGGTGCACCGTTCCCACTTCGCTTGTTTCGACGATCCCTACCGTCTCGCCAGCCTCGTTGAGCGCAACGCCGCCGACAATCTCCGGCGAAAGATTTTGTCCGCAGACGGTCAGGCGCACGACCTTGCCCCTGGAGGTCTGCGTGATGGTGGTGATCTCTCCGGTGAATTCGCCGACGCGGATCGAGACTGTCTCCCCCTTCGCCGCGCCCCTGCGCGTCACTCGCACGGGCGCGAAGAGGCGAATTGTTTGCCCGACCGCCAACTGCTCCTCAGAGGCATCGCGCGCAGGCGGACTCACGCTCAGCCCTGGAATTTTCAGCAGCGAGAGGCCGCTCCCACCGTCCAGGCCGACGTAATTCGCGGTGAACTGATGCCCGTTGTCCTGCACGACGACTAACTCCGCGCTCCCAGGCGCGGGCGGCGCGGTCTGTGCCGTCGGAGTTCCGCCCTGCGCGATTGGGGGCGGCGTCATAAAAGTCCAGGACATGTTGAACGGCTGGAAGACCGCCAGGGCTTCGGCCTGCGGGAGGCGCGCGACGACGTTCTCGCCGTCGCCGAGCGCGAACCCCGCCGTGATGCTCGTCACGGCGTCCGAGGCCGTCAGCAGTTCGTCGTCAACGGTGGCGACCGTCTCGCCGTTACCGCGCAACAGCGCGAGCGCCCTCAGGCCGTCGAGCCTGTGGACAATGGTTAAGACCTGCGGGGCCTGGCGGAGCGCCGATTCGACCGTGACCTTGTCGGCCACGGGCGCGTCCTGATGTTGCGGCGACGGCGGCGTCGGAGCGACTTGTGCGCGCGCGCACGCGACGACCGTAAAGACCATCACGAGCGAAAGGCTCAATTTTTTGATACGACGGTAAAGCAAGATGACTCCTCTTCGCTGATTCTACCAGATGTCCTCAGGCGCACCCCCGCGCGACAG
>DATFCB010000302.1:0-15119 GCA_035253525.1 Pyrinomonadaceae bacterium
CTTTACTCCCGCGAATAAGACTTTCAGCGGCTTGAGCGCCAACCAGACGGCGGACTTCGGGGCCGGGCGACTCAACTTCGTCGTCACCAACACGAACGACCACGGCGCAGGCTCGCTCTATCAGGCCATCACGGACGCCAACTCCTCGCCCGGAGCGGACACCATCACATTCAAAATCCCCGGCACGGGTGCCAGGACCATCGCGACCAGAGTCGCGCTGCCGGAAATCACCGAAGCCCTGACTATTGACGGCACGACGCAGCCGGGCTTCGCAGGCTCTCCCCTCATCGTGCTCGACGGCACACAGGTCAGCGAGGGCAACGGCCTCAAGCTCCTCGGAGGCAACTCCACGATTCGCGGGCTGGTCATACAAGGCTTCCGTGGATACGGGATACGCGTGGAGAGCAGCAACAACGTCATACAGGGGAACTTCGTCGGCCTTGACCCGACCGGCAAGCTGCCGCGGCCGAATCACTACGGCATCTACGTCGTCAATTCGTCGAACAACACCATCGGCGGGACGGCCGCCGCCGCGCGCAACGTCATCTCGGGGAACAGTTATGGCGGACTCTCCATCGTCAATTCCACGAACAATCTGATTCAGGGCAACTTCATCGGCACGGACGCGGCCGGGGCCGCGGCGCTCCCCAACGGGATTGTCGGTCTGGAACTGAACGTCGGCGGCACGCCTGATGCCACGTCCGGCAACCTCATCGGCGGAACCACTCCGGGCGCGGGAAATCTCATCTCGGGCAATTCGACGGGCATCATCCTCCGCGCCGCCGGGAACACGGTCCAGGGTAACTTAATCGGCACCGACGCGACCGGCACCAGGAAGCTCGGCAACCAGATAGGCACACGGGCCGAAGGCGCGAACACGTTAATCGGCGGGACCGTGCCCGGCGCGAGGAACGTCATCTCGGGTAACACCGGAACCGGCCTCTCCATCGGCGGCCCTGGCAGCAAGGTGCAGGGCAACTTCATCGGCACGGACATCACGGGCCTCTTGGCGCTCGGCAACGGCGGCGTCGGCGTGGGTGCGGGCGACGGGGTTCTCATCGGGGGAACGACTCCCGAGGCGCGTAATATCATCTCGGCCAACGGCGGCTTCGGTAACATCTCCCTCGACTTTAACTATTCGGGCAATAAAGCCACCATCCAGGGGAACTATATCGGCACGGACCTGACCGGGAATGTGGCCCTGGACAATCCGAGCCACGGGATAGTCATGTCATCAGCAGGCAGCGTCGTCGGCGGGCTGACGCCGAGCGCGCGCAACGTCATCTCCGGCAATCAGGTCGGCATTCAAATCGGCGGCTACTACAACACCGACATAACCGGAAACGTCATTCAGGGCAATTACATCGGACTCAACGCGGCGGGCAACGCGCCGTTGCCGAACAAGTCGTCCGGCATAGTCATATCAACCGGCTCGAACAACGTCGTCGGCGGGACACAGGACGCCGCCGGAAACGTCATCGCCTTCAACGGGGGCGCGGGCGTGAGCGGCTCGACCGGCACGGGCAATCTCATCAGTCACAACAGCATCTTCTCCAACGCCAGGCTCGGAATCGAGTGGGGCGGGGACGGCCCGTCGCAGAATGACGGGAGCGACCTGGACGAGGGCAGCAACAATCTGCAAAATTACCCCGTCCTGACTTCCGTCACCCCCAGCGGCACCGGCACGGCCGTCAAAGGCTCGCTCAAATCCAAACCGAGCACGGCCTACACCGTGGACTTCTACCTCAACACGGCCTGCGACGCTTTGGGCTACGGCGAGGGCGCGCGCTTCTTCTATTCACAGAAGCTCGTGACGGACGCGAATGGCAACGCCATTATCAACCTCGTCATCCCCAAGCCGCTCGCCGCGGGCAAGACGGTTACGGCCACGGCCACGGACCCCGAGGGCAACACGTCGGAGTTTTCACCCTGCGACGCGAGCGCGACGACCGGCAGCCTGGAATTCTCGGCCGCCAGCATCAACGTCCTGGAGGACATCGGCGTCGCGCAGATCAAGGTCGTCCGCAACGGCGGGAGCAAGGGCACGCTGTCCGTTAAGTACGCCACCAGCGATTTGACTGCAAAGGCCGGGAAGGACTACACGGCAGCCGCCGGCACGCTCGTCTTCGCCGACGGCGAGACCATCAAGACCTTCGACATCCCGGTCGCAAACGACAACGTCACGGAACCGGACGAACTGGTGCAACTGACCCTGAGCGGCCTCACCGACCTGGAAACGAGGGGCGCTTACGGCACGGCCGTCATGAGGATTCAGGGCAACGACACACAGTTGACCCTGTCCGGGGATTACGTCGGAGTGGTCGAGGGCGACACCGGGACGAAGGATGTCGTGGTGACAGTCAAGTTGAGCGCGGCGACCAGCCGGACCATCACGGTCCCCTACACCACGGGGGACGTTTACACAGGGGTCGGGCAGGCGACGAGCGGGACCGATTTCCAGCCCGTTTCGGGGACGCTGACCTTCGGGCCGGGCGTCACCTCTCAGACCGTGACCGTGCCGGTCGTCGGCGACACGATTGACGAGTTGACCGAAGCGTTCGGGGTTCTGCTCTCCAGTTCAGCTGAAGCCGTCGTCGCCAACGACCCCATCGTCTTCATCACAGACAACGAGCCGGACCCGCAGATTTCGATTGCCGACGCGACCGTCATCGAAGGGACTCCGGGCCAGCAGACGTACGCCTCCTTCACCGTCAAACTGTCGCGCCCGAGCGACTTTTACGTGCAGGTCTATTACAGGATGGGACCCGGGACGGCCAATTACGAGGACTACGCGACATACTACAGCGGGTCTGTGTATTTCGTGCCCGGCCAGACCAGCCAGACCATCCTCATCCCCGTGTTCGACGACACGCGGGACGAGCCGAACGAGACTTTCTCCGTTCTACTCTCCGGCGCTTCCAACGCCACCATCACCGACGGCCAGGCGCTCGGCACCATCGTGGACAATGACCCGACCACCATCAGCATCGGGAACGTCACCCTGACCGAGGGCAACACGGGCAGCGCGAACGCTTCATTCAAGGTGTCGCTGTCCTTGCCGAGCGCGCAGCCAGTCACCGTCAAATACGCGACCGTCAACGGGACGGCCGCCTCGCCCGCGGACTACACGCCCGCGAGCGGCACGCTGACTTTCGCGCCGGGCCAGACCCTCATCAGCGTCAACGTGCCCGTCGCGGGCGACATCGCCGACGAGGAGGACGAAAACTTCAAGGTACAGCTCTCGGCACCCACGAACGCCGTCCTCGCTTACAATAACTATGGGATCTGCTTTATCAAGGACAACGACGCGCCGCCCAAAATCAGCATCAACAGCATCACTGTCACAGAGGGCAGCACCGGCACAACTAACGCCGCTTTCACCGTCAGCCTCTCCGCTGCCAGCGGCAACACCATCTTCGTCAACTACGAGACGGCAGACGGCACGGCCTCGGCCTACTCAGACTACACGGGCGTGGACACGTCGTCGCTCACCTTCGAGCCGGGCCAGACCAGCAAGACCGTCAACGTGGTCGTGCAGGGCGACGCGTGGGACGAGCTGGACACGGAGACTTTCAAAGTCCTGCTCTCGAACCCGTACAACGCGACCCTCGCCACCTCCCAGGGCGTTTGCACCATCAAGGACGACGACCCGCTCCCGGCCTTTAAGGTCAGCGACGTGGTCGTGACAGAGGGCGACAGCGGCGCGGCCCTCGCCACCTTCACCGTCACCCTCGACGGCCAGACGACGCAGAACGTGTCAGTCAAGTTCGCCACGTCCAACGGCACGGCCGTCGCGCCCGGCGACTACACGGCGAAGCCGCTCACGACCCTGACCTTCGGGGCCGGCCTCGGTAACGTCAAGGAGGTTTCCGTCTACGTCAAGGGCGACGCGCTCGACGAGGAGAATGAGACTTTTAATCTCACGCTCAGCGGCGCGACGAACGCGACGATTGCGGACGGGGTCGGCGTCGCCACCATCACGGACAACGACGGGGCGTCGGCGTCGAAGACCGAGCAATCTACTTCAGCCAGGGAGGCCGCTTCGACGGTCGAGTTCGCTGAAGCCCTCTACAGCGCGGGCGAAGGCGACGGCCGTCTGGATGTCACCGTCCGCCGCGACGGTGACACGTCCGAAGCGCTCGTCGTTGAATATGCGACCGCCGACGCGACGGCCTCCGACCGTTCCGATTACGGCGCGGCCCTGGGCCAACTCAGCTTCGCCCCCGGCGAAGAGTCCAAGAGCTTCACTGTCTTCATCACTGACGACGCCTACGCGGAAGGTGAGGAGAGTCTGAGCCTGAGCCTCTCGGTCAGCGAGGGACGGGCCGTCCCCGGCGGCAACTCCACGGCCGAAATCAAGGTCGCGGATAACGACAACGCCGAAGGGGCCGTCAATCCTCTGGATGACGCGCAGTTCTTCGTGCGCCAGCAGTTCGTGGACACGCTCGGGCGCGAGCCAGAGCCGGAGGAATTGTCAGCGCTCGTCAAGAAGTTGAACGAGTGCCCGGCAGGCGACGCGACGTGCAGCCGCGATGCAGTCTCCGCGAGCCTGCTGTTTTCGGACGAGCACCTGTTCAAGGCGCAGTTGATCTACGGCCTTTACAGGGCGGCCCTGAATCGAGCCCCGCAGTACCGCGAGTTCGTGCGCGAGCTGCACGAGTTGGCGGCGGGCGAGCAAGCAGGTCTGGAACTGTCGGGCGAGGAGAAGAAGGCACGCGTGCGCGATTACGTGGCGCGGTGGCTGGCGGCGGCCGAGCGTCAGGCGAGGAAGACGGATCGCGAGTTCGTCAACTCACTTGTCGGCAACTCCGGCCTCAAGCCAATCGCCAGGTCTGAACTGTTGGGCCGCCTGACCAGGAAGGAGAAGACGCGCGCCGACGTGCTGCTGGAAGTCCTGGGCAGCGGGGAAGTCAAAGACAGTTGGCGCAACGACGCGCTCGTGCTGGCACACTACTTCACCTACCTGAGGCGCGAGCCGGACGAGGCCGGATACAAACTGTGGTTGGAGGAAGCGAAGAAGGCCGGGGCAACAGTACCTCTGAGCGTCGTCTCGGGCTTCGTCAATTCGCCCGAATACAGACAGCGGTTCGGTCGTCCTTAAGCCCTTTCTTTGCGCCTCCAGCGTGAGTGATTTTATTTTTTCACGCTGGAGGCGCTGGAGGCGCAAAGGGGTTGAGTCGTTCCCGCTGTCTTGCTCTTAAATCCGCATTCCGTAATGAAAATAAGTTGAGGGGCGAGCGTCCACGGCGCTTGCCCCTTTTAATTTCAGCGGCCCGTGTTAAATAGGTTGAAAAAGGGGACGCTCCTGTCTACAATCGTTTTTGACTTGCCGCCTCAATTTCGCAGGCGGTTTTTCGGTTTGTTGGGCTCTTTCGGACGAAAGCGGGGCGCGCTTCATTATGACGGACGAGATTGTAGAGGTTTACGGCGCGGCGGAAATCGCCGGGAGAATCCAGGCTCTGGCGCGTGAGATTGTCAGCGCTTACGAGGGACGCGACTTCACAGTGTTGGGCGTCCTCGACGACAGCTTCGTCTTTCTGGCGGACCTCTTGCGCGCCATCAGCGTCCCGTGCCGCACGGCCTTTCTGCGCTACGACCACCACGCAATCGGCGGCGTCCAGGACATCTCCTTCTCGACCCCGATTGACCTCTCGCGCCGCGACGTTCTACTGGTCGAAGGCGTGCTCGACACGGGCGTTACACAGGAGTATCTGATGGAGCAGCTTGGCGCGCGCGGTGCGGCGAGCGTCAAGCTTTGCGTGCTGATTGACAAGCCGGACGGGCGGCGCGTCCAACTCGAACCGGACTGGCGTGCCTTCGAGACGCACGAGAATTACGTCTTCGGCTATGGGTTGGGCTTTCAGGACCGCTGGCGCGGATTGCCCCACCTCGCGACTTTCGCGCGCCCGGGGCAGGATTCGTGACAAAAGGTTGACGGTTTTGAGAGGCGGCCGGTCTAGGTTGAAAGCGCAACTCGCGGGCGGCGCGGGGCATCTTAAACGAGCGGTTTCGGGCCGGATTTAACCAGAGTTCGCTCCACGGCCCGGCGCGGACCAATTTTGAAGTGGTCGGGAGCGACAAAAGGTGCTCGGATGGGGTATCATCTGCACCGGAGGCTTGGAAAATTTTGAGTTCTACGGCTAGACAAATAATTTTCTGGATGTTCATCGTGGTCGGGGCGCTGCTGCTCTACAAGTTCTTCGCGAACCCGCAGAGCAAGAACCCGTCGCAGATTGACCAGACCGCGCTTGAAGCCAAGATTGACAACGGCGAGTTGAAGCAGCTCGTCTTCAAGCAGCAGGAAGTCGTCGCGGCCGACAAGGGCGGCAACGAATTTCGTGCGCCGCTGGCGAACGAGTTTCGCAAAGCCGAGCTGATGAAGAAGGCCACCGAGAAGGACGCCAACGGGAAGGCGAAGGTCGAGAAGGTCGAAGAAGACCCGACCAGCAACAGCATGCTTTGGGGCGTGCTCCTCAGTTGGGCTCCCATCCTTTTCATCGTCGGCATCTGGATCTTCATGCTGCGGCAGATGCAGTCGGGCGGCAACAAGGCTCTTAGTTTTGGTAAGTCGCGCGCGAAGCTTCTGAACAACCAGCAGAAGCGCGTCACGTTCAAGGACGTGGCGGGCGTCGAAGAGGCCAAAGAGGAGTTGCAGGAGATAATTGAATTCCTCAAGGAGCCGCAAAAGTTTCAGAAGCTCGGAGGCCGCATTCCGAAAGGCGTCTTGATGATGGGGCCGCCGGGAACCGGCAAGACGCTTCTCGCGCGCGCCATCGCGGGCGAGGCCAACGTGCCCTTCTTCTCTATCTCTGGCTCCGACTTCGTGGAGATGTTCGTCGGCGTCGGCGCTTCACGCGTGCGCGACCTCTTCGAGCAGGGCAAGAAGAACGCGCCGTGCATCATCTTCATAGACGAGATTGACGCCGTCGGCCGTCATCGCGGCGCTGGCCTTGGCGGCGGACACGACGAGCGCGAGCAGACCTTGAATCAGTTGCTCGTCGAGATGGACGGCTTCGAGTCGAACGACGGAGTCATCCTGATAGCTTCGACCAACAGGCCGGACGTTTTGGACCCCGCACTCTTGAGGCCCGGACGCTTCGACCGTCGCGTCGTCGTCTCGCGGCCCGATGTGCGCGGGCGCGAAGGCATCCTGAAAGTGCACACGCGCAAGATTCCTTTGGGCGAGGACGTGGACATCTCCGTCATCGCGCGCGGCACGCCCGGCTTCACGGGCGCTGATTTGGCGAACCTCGTCAACGAGGCCGCACTGAACGCGGCGCGCTACAACAAGAAACTCGTCTCCATGCCGGACTTCGAGTTGGCGAAGGACAAGGTTCTGATGGGGGCCGAGCGCAAATCAATGGTCATCTCCAACGAGGAGAAGCGCATCACGGCCTACCACGAGGCGGGCCACACGCTCGTCGGCCTGAAAGTGCCGAACGCGGACCCCGTCCACAAGGTGACGATCATCCCGCGTGGGATGGCTCTCGGCGTGACGCAGCAACTTCCAGAGGGCGACCGCCACAACTACTCGAAGGAGTATCTACTGGGCCAGATTGCCATCCTGATGGGCGGGCGCATCGCCGAGGACGTGTTCCTGGGCAGCATCACGACGGGCGCGTCGAACGACATAGAGCGCGCGACGGAATTGGCCCGCGCGATGGTCTGCGAGTACGGCATGTCGGAACTGGGGCCGCTCACCTTCGGCAAGAAGGAAGAGCAAATCTTCTTGGGGCGCGAGATCGCGCAGCACCGCGACTTCTCGGAGGACACCGCGATCAAGATTGACCAGGAGGTCAAGAAGATCGTCCCCGACCAGTACGAGCGCGCCAAGCAGATCATCGAGGAGAACCGCGACACGATGGTGCGCCTCTCCGAGACCCTGTTGGAGCGCGAGTCGCTCGACGGCGTGCAGATTCGCCGGATCGTCGCGGGCCTCCCGCTCGACGACGACAGCGGGCCGACGACCAAGGACGACGAGAAGCCGCAGCTCAAGGAGCCTGCGGTCAAACCGCTCAAGCCGATCCTGCCCCCGATTACCGGGAGCAACCCGGCGACCGCCTGAGCGCGCGAGGGCAAACGAAAAGAGGGGCCGAGGGCTGTTAGCCTTCGGCCCTTTCTCTTTTCGCTCGCAGCTATCGGCGCGTTACCGCTAGCGGCCTGATTTTAGTTATGCATTGTGAGAATTATATCGGTTTGCAATTGAGTGTAGGTTAAAGAAAAACATCTCACGCCAAGACGCCAAGGCGCAAAGAAAACAATTAAGCTTTTCTTCGCGCCTTGGCGTCTTGGCGTGAGACTTTCTCTGGCTCACACTCAATTGCAAGTGGCTATAAATATGCCTAAAAATCCCATTGGCTTTCAAATGCCCACTGCCATGAAAATCAAGGGCCAAGCATGTGCGGAAAAGCTGAAAGCTCTGATAACCGTACGTGCCTGATGACTCATTCGGCCATACTGTCTTTAAGGTTTTCATCACACCTGTGGCCCGCAACGCGGGTTGTGCGGTGAGGGCCGACCTGTTATTAACTGTGTGTCATGTCTTCCTTCCAGATTCAGGACGCGGATTTCGAGCGGCGGGTCCGTGAAAACTTTTCGCGTCAGCACGTCATGAGCCTGATTGGCGCGAGCCTCAGGCGGGTCGAGCCGGGCACCGTGGAGATAGTGCTCCCCTACAGGCGTGACCTGACGCAGCAGGACGGTTTCATACACGCCGGTATCCTGACGACTATCGCCGACAGCGCGTGCGGGTATGCGGCCTACACGCTGATGCCCGCCGGCTCGGAAGTCCTGAGCGTGGAGTTCAAGGTGAACCTCTTGCGGCCAGCGGCGGGGGAGGTGTTCGTCGCGGAGGCCAGAGTCTTGAAAGCAGGGAAGACGTTGACGGTGACGAGGGGCGATGTCCACGGCCTGTCGGACGGCGAGACGAAGCTGGTCGCGACGATGCTGGCGACGATGATTCGCCGGTAACGTGTCTTTAACAATTGGCGGCGACGCCGAGCGAGTGTGAGGTCACGAAGTTGATGAGAGAGACATACCGGAGCGGTGCCATGGGGGCGTTGATGGACGAGTACGAGCGTGCGGCGTCGGAACTCGCGCGCTTAATCGAGCGAATCCCCGAAGATGATTTCGTGCGGGTCGTGGACTCTGAGACGAAGGATGAGGACTGCCGTTCGGTGCAAACCATCATGTCCCACGTCGTCAGGGCGGGGTACGGTTACGCCGACTACATCAGGGAGCAATTCGCAATCGCGTCCACCCGCCCGCAGCCCAGGCTCCTCTCTCGGCAGGAATCATTAGAGCAGTTGGACGCGGCGCTCCGATACACCGCACAGACTTTAGAGGGCAGGTGGGAGATGAGCGACGAGGAGATAACTGGCACAGTCATCAAGAGCCGCTGGGGAGTGGTCTATAACGTAGAAGGGTTGATGGAGCACGCCGTCGTGCACATCCTGCGCCACCGGCGGCAGATAGAAAAATTCATCTGGCGGGGCCTGATCAGCGCGCCTCCCGGCGTCTGAGAAACGAATCAACTGCAATGCTATCCTTCCGCCCGCCAGAGTTCAAAGCAGGCCAGCGACCGCATACATTCTTTCGGCCGTCGAGCAGTCAAACATCTGCTGAATGTCTTAGCGCCTTTCGCGTCTTTGCGTGAAAAATATATCTCACGCAAAGACGCGAAAGGCGCTAAGAGTTACTCGTGATTTTGAACGGCTCTTACACTGTCCGCGCCCACCACTTCCAGATTAAATCAGTCCAGGTGACGTAGCCTTCTACGGTCGGGTGCGCGCCGTCCTTGCGGCGGGGCACGACGAGGGAGTTTGAGTTATAAAAGTAGCCGGGCCGGAAATTCTCTTCGATGGCGCGGACGATGCCCTTGTCGGGCTTCCAACTGGGCGGGCCAATCCAGTAGGCGGGAATCTCGCCGAGTTCCGCCGTGATGCTGCGGACGGCCGCCGCGCGGTTCGGCAAGTCGGTCGTGAAAATCTCGTTCGAGCCGAGCGCGATGAATACTATGTCGGGGTGATAGCGCTCTATGTACTGGCTCAGGCGGCGCTCGGCCCCCCACCCGACGGTCGTCGAGCTGTACCACGGCTGGACGATCAACTTCCCGCCCGCGGCCTCGACCTTCTCTTTAAAACTCCACCCGATGCCTTCGGACATCGAGTCGCCCGTCAGCAAGATGGTTTTGTTGTTAAGCGAGAATGGAAAAATCCCTTCGCCCTCGGCCCACGCCGTGAACTCTATCCGGCCGCCCGCGTTAAGACGAGCCGCGCCGCTCACGATTGGCCCATGTGCATTCGTCAATTCAAGCGAGCCTCCGTCAAACTCGAACTTCCACGGAAGCTGCCCGTCGGGCGCTGCCGCCTCGACCGTGACCGGACGGCATTGATTGTCGTTGAAACCCAACTGGAATCGCAGCGCGCGATCTTCGCCGAGGTTAAGCGCGATTGATTGCGGCAGGCAATTCGTCCCCGCCGCGGTCACCTGCGGCAGGTACGCGACCGGCAAATTCCTGACCACCTTGACGGTCGCCTCCGTCTCGAAATTCTCCCACACGCCTTTGACGCGGACGCTTCCCACAGAGAGCGCGGAGAGGCTGCCGTCTTCGCTTACGCTCGCGAGCGCGCTGTCGGAGACGCTCCACTTCGCCGCGACCATCTCGCGCGGGAGAGCGTCTGCGGTCGCGGCGTAGGCCGCGTCCGGGTCGCCGGACGCCATGCGGTATTCGCGATAGGCGCTCAACGGCGCGGACTTGCCCACGGCGACGTGCGTGATGGGGACGATGCCGATGCGCGTGGTCTCTTTTGTGGGCGTCCGCTGGCAGGCTGCGGAAAACAGGAGGACTGCCAGCACGCTCAACAAAGCGTAATGGGGGCGGTTCGCGCTCATCTTAAAAAACTCCTTCACAAAACTCTTGTCGCTGAAATCTCTATAGCATTGTGATAAGTGATAAGTGATGAGTGATAAGTGATAAGTAAAAACCCGTTCTTTAACTTATCACTTATCACTCATCACTTATCACTGTTTACCTTTGGACGAGCGTTGGACGGTTCGTCAGGAACAAATTTGCGGCATCACGACGCAGAGGCGTCCGAGCATGAATTCGATCTCGGAGTCCCAAAACTTCCAATCGTGCGTGCCGGGCCGCTCGTAGTATTCGTGCTTGAGCTTGCGCGCGCGCATGGCTTCGGCGAAGCGCGGGTTGCTGTCGGCCACCTGCGGCAGAGGGTCGCTCTTGCCGGTCGAGACGTACAGGTAGGGGAGGCTCGTCCCCTTCGGCGTCTCGCGCCGGACCAGCGTGAACAGATCGTTGTCGCGCCGCGCCTGGCTCTTCTCGTCGCCGAAGACCTTGCGCAGCTCATTCAGCATACGCGCGCTCGGCTTCTTGCCTAAGGAAGCCGTCAGCGGCACGTCGAAAGCGCCGCTGAAGCTCCCCGCGAAAGCGAACGTCTCCGGGTAGCGGAGCGCGAATTTCAGCGCGCCGAGGCCGCCCATCGAGAGGCCCGCGACAGCGCGCCCCTCTCTTTTGGCGAGCGTGCGATATTGCGCATCAATGTGCGGTATCAGGTCGCGCATGATCGCGTCCTCGTAGCGCGCCGCCGGGTCGCTCGCGCTGTTGGCGTACCAGCTATCGCCGACGCCCGGCGTGACGACAATCAAATGATAGCGCGCGGCGTATTCAGTAAGCTTCGACCGTTCCCACCAGTCGTCTTCGTTGCCCGTCAGCCCGTGCAAAAGGTAGAGCACGGGGTAGCGCCTGGAACTCGTCGCGTAGTCCGCCGGCAGGAGCACGCGGTAGGGCAGGGGCTTTCCGCCGAGGCTCGCCGCGGCGAGCGTCTCGCGCGTCGGCGTAGCCGGGAGCGCCTTCGCGGCCGCAGTCTGCTGAACCGTGGGCTCTGTTTCGAGGGGCGCGCGCGACTGCGGCCGAACGGCCGTCGAGCAGGCCCAGAGCAGCCCCGCCGCGAACAGCAAAAGAGTCGGCGGCGCGAAAGTTCCGGCCCTCAAAAATCTCCTCATCCTCATCTGCATCTTGGAGAAAACTTCCGGCTGGTTGAAGAAAGCGGCAATTCGCCTTTTTGACTCGGCTTGATGGAAGTTTTGCGAGGCCGAGTCAGGCTTCGGATTCCTATCGTCCGAAGTAGCACGACTCTATTACCCCCGCGCGACGCCTGTCAAGCCGATTCCTCTTCGGGTAAAATCCGTCCATAGACGGCTCGATTCCTATGGCACAACGTGAATGGAAATTGGCACACCGCGCGGTCGGCGTCGGCGAACGCTCCCTTGTGATGGGCGTGCTCAACGTCACGCCCGACAGTTTCAGCGACGGCGGGCAGTTTGACACGCTTGAGCGCGCCGTGGCGCGGGCCGAGGAGATGATTGCGGAGGGCGCGGACATACTGGATGTCGGCGGGGAATCCACGCGGCCGGGGGCGGCCGGAACTGTGCCCGCGGAAGAAGAGTTGCGGCGCGTCGTGCCGGTCATCGAAAGGTTAGCGAAAAAGGCGACTGTGCCAATCTCTATAGACACGACGAAGGCGACGGTCGCGCGCGCCGCGCTCGACGCCGGGGCGGAAATCGTCAACGACATTTCGGGGCTGCGCTTCGACCCGCGGCTGGCGGACGAGGCGGCGCAGGCGCGCGCCGGCCTCATCCTCATGCACTCGCGCGGAGACTCGGAGACGATGCACAGTCTCCCGCCCGTC
The DNA here is from genome assembly GCA_035253525.1 of Pyrinomonadaceae bacterium. GTDB lineage: Bacteria > Acidobacteriota > Blastocatellia > Pyrinomonadales > Pyrinomonadaceae > QHXM01. The sequence continues at coordinate 12,708 of DATFCB010000302.1, forward strand.
CCCGAGATCATGGCGGAAGTGTGGACGAGCCTCGGCGCGAGCGTCGCGTTGGCGTTGCGCCGGGGCGTCGAGCGCGCCGCGATAGTCGTTGACCCGGGCATAGGCTTCGGCAAGAGCCGGGAGCAGAACGTCGAGCTGCTCGCCAGACTCGAAGAGTTCGCGCGCCTCTTCGCGGACTTTCCCGTCCTCGTCGGCACCTCCCGAAAATCTTTCATCGGCCACCTGCTCGCGGGCGCGCCCACAACCGAACGCCTTCACGGAACGATGGCGACCGTCACGGCCGCCGTCCTCCACGGCGCGCACATCGTCCGCGTGCACGACGTACGCGCCGCCGTCGAGACCGTGCGCGTGGCCGACGCCATCAGGCGCGCGATTCGACCCTGAAAGGGCCGCCCCATGCCTGAAGTTTTCGAGCAGCCGTATTTGACTTGCCCGCATGTTGGCTCATACTATCTGCGTTCCTCGGCAGTTTCGGCGACACGTTATGGAGAAAAGTTTGATGAGTTTTACACGCAGAGTCTGGCGCACGATTGCGCTTTTCAGTCTGCTCCTCTTCGCGTCCGGCTTCACGGAGTGTTACAAGCCCGTCACGAAGAACCAACTGCCGACGCGCATACGCACCGTCGCCGTGCCGGCTTTTCAGAACCAGGCGCTGCGCTACAAGATCGAGCATCGTTTCACAGAGGCCGTCATCAACGAACTGGTCCGGCGCGGGCGCGGCCTGCGCGTACAGGGCGAGCGCGAGGGCGCGGACGCTGTCATCGACGGCGTCATCAAGAGCTTCGGCTTTTCGGGCGTGTTGTTGGACGAGCGCGGGCGTGCGCGCATCTTCGAGGTCACGGTCACGGCGGCCGTGACGGTGCGCGACCAGACGGAGAACCGCGTCCTCTACGATAACCAGAACTACGTCTTCCGCGGCGAGTTCGAGTTCGCCAACGACCCGCGCTCGTTCTTCAACGAAGAAGACCCGGCCGTCCAGCGCATCTCGCGCAGCTTCGCCGAGTCGGTCGTCTCCACGCTCGTCAACGGCTTCGGGGTCAACGACGAGAAATGAGCGCCCTCACGCGACAGGAATTGCACAAAGCGCTCAAGCAGGGCGAGACGGGGCCGCTTTACCTGCTCTTCGGCGCGGAAACTTACCTGCGCGATTTGGCCGCGCGCGCCATCGCGGACGCCGCACTCAAGGATGCGCCCCTGCGCGAGTTCAACGAAACGAGCTTCAGCCTGACAAATACGGACGTGCAGCAGGCGATTGCCGCCGCCGAGCAGTTGCCCATGATGTCGCCGCGCCGCGTCGTCCAGATCAGGGATTTCACGAAGCTGCGCGAGTCGGACGAAGAGGCGCTGGCGCGTTACCTCGCGCGCCCGGTCGAATCGTCCGTCGTCATCTTTGTCGCGGACGAGCTGGACAAGAGGCGCAAGCTGACGAAGACGCTGCTTGATGTTTGCGCGGCGGTGGAGTTCGCGCCGCTCGCGGACGCGGAGCTGGCCGAGTGGGCCAAAAGGCGGCTGAGGGAGTTGAAGATGCAGTCGGACGAGAGGACCTTGCGCCAGGTCATCGCGCTCGTCGGGCCGGACGTGCGCACGCTCTCGAACGAGTTGGAGAAGCTGGCGACGGCCGCGCTCGACACTGGCTTCATCAACATGGAGATGGTGGACGCGCTCGTCGGCCGCTCGCGCGAGTTGTCGAATTTCGAGTTGACGGACCAACTGATTGCGCGCAACCGCAAGCGCGCGTTGCAGACCCTGCGGCGGCTCCTGAACGACGGCGCGGAACCGGTGATGCTCATCGGGCTCGTCGCCAGCAACTACCATCGCCTCGCGCTCGCCAAAGAGCTGATGTCGCGTGGCGCGCCGAATAACGAGGTCTACCGCCAGGTCGGCATCTTCGGCCGTCGCGAAGAGTTTCTAGCCACCGCGCGCCGCAGCGACGCACGCGAACTCGCCCGCAGCATTGAGCGCATCGCCGCCGCGGACCTCGCCCTCAAGACCTCGCTCGGCGGAGGAGGAGCACAGGGCGCACGCCTCCAACTCGAACTCCTCATCTGCGAACTCGCGTCATAACCAGCATCTCAAAAATCTATCGGCTTCAAGTCCGGCTCGACCCAAACCTTTCTCGCTTCTTCCGAAAAGAGTCGTTCTTTGCTGTAGTAATCATTGACGAGTGTTGCGTTGCCGCAGAGTTCAAGCATCTCGTTGGCGAGGTCGGCGGTCGGGCGCGTGGTGTCGGCGCGGTCAAGAAAGCCGTGCACGCGTTTGAGCCAGAAGAGTGTGATTGTCTCGTTGTATTTCCGGCGGTCAACGCCGTTGTGATCAAGGTAGCGGTAGAGACCAGCGCGCATGCGCGTGGCCGCCTGCGCGACCGCGAGGTGCGAGCCGCGCAGGTAGCAGAGCGCGACGACGAGGTGCGCG
>DATFCB010000303.1:0-13665 GCA_035253525.1 Pyrinomonadaceae bacterium
TGATCTGCGCGTATATCTCCTGCTTCGCTCCTACGTCTATGCCGCGCGTCGGCTCGTCCAGAAAGAGCACGCGCGGTTTCGTCAGGAGCCACTTCGCCAGCACGACCTTCTGCTGGTTGCCGCCCGAAAGTGTGCCAGCGACGGTCCAGACGTTGTTCGCCTTGATGCGCAGGTCGCGCGCCGCGCGCTCGCCGGCGGCCGCCTCCGCGTCCGCGTCCGTCACGAAGCGCCCCGAAACGTGCGGCAGGCTCGCCAGCGTCATGTTGTTCAAGATAGTCTGATCCAGGATGAGGCCGAAGCGCTTGCGGTCTTCCGTGACGAATCCCAGGCCGAGGCGTATCGCCTGACCGGGACTCGCTATCCGCACGCGCCGTCCCTCCACGAAAAGCTCGCCCGTCGTGCGCCCCGCGTGCGCGCCGAAGATCGCCATCAGAAGGTCGCTGCGGCCCGCGCCCATCAAGCCCGCGACGCCCAACACTTCGCCGCGCCGCACACTGAAGCTGACGTTATCAACCAGAAGTTTTCCGGGCACGGTCGGGTCTTCGACGCGCACGTCTACGGCCTCGAAGACGGTCTCGCCCGGCCAGTGCTCCCTCTTCGGGAAAATGTCTCCGACCTCGCGCCCGACCATGCGCGCGATGACGCGCGGCTCGTCCAGCGCGGCCGTAGCGTCTGTGCCGACTGTCCGCCCGTCGCGCAGGACCGTGATGCGATCACTCAAGCGAAAGACCTCTTCCAGCTTGTGCGAGATGTAGACCATGCCGACGCCGCGCGCGCGCAGGCCGTTGAGAATGTTGACGAGCGTTTCGACTTCGGCGTCCGTCAGCGCGGCGGTCGGCTCGTCGAGCACGAGGATGCGCGCGTCTTGCGAAAGGGCTTTGGCGATTTCGACTAACTGCTGCTGGCCGATGCCAAGGTTGCGGACGGGGGCGCGCGGGTCAATCGGGAGGCGCAGGTCGTCGAGGAGTTTCTGCGCGCGACCGTAAAGCTCGTCCCAGCGTATGACGCCGAAGGTGCGCGGCTCGCGGCCTAGAAAGATGTTCTCGCCGACGGTCAGGTCTTTGACGAGCGACAGTTCCTGAAAGACAATCGCCACGCCCGCCGCCTCGGAAGCGCGCACGCCGCCGAAGCGCACGGGCTCGCCCTGTATCAGTATCTCGCCGCCGTAATCAGTGTAGACGGCCCCGAGAATCTTCATCAGCGTGGACTTGCCCGCGCCGTTCTCGCCGACGAGCGCGTGAATCTCTCCGGCGTGTAGGTCAAAGCTCACGCCGTCGAGAGCCTTCACGCCCGGAAAGGTCTTGGTGATGTCGCGCATCTCCAAAAGAGGTGCGCCCCACGTCGAAGTCATGCCTATCTCCTGCGAACGAAGACGAGCGCGAGCAACACCACGGACAGCGCCAAAGCATAACCGGGCGTCGTGTGTCGCAGACCGGACACTTCGCCCGCAGCGCCCGCGTCTTCCCGCTCGACGCGCGCCGTCTTCGGCCACTGGTCTTTCGGTACGTTCTGGTAGACGGCTTCTAACTTATGGTAGCCCTCTTTGATGACTGTATCCACCATGTTGCTCTTATCAACGGCGACCGGTTCAAGAAGAATCGCCGGAACGTCTTTCATCCCGTTGTTGATCTTGTCGTTCGTCTGAATCTTTTCGCCGCGCGCCAGCTTGATGGCAGCCTCGACGGCGGCGGCGGCCAGCGGCATGATTGCCTTGTAAACCGTCATGGACTGTTTGCCCTCGACGATGCGCTGGCAGGCGGCGAGTTCCGCGTCCTGGCCCGTCACGATAACCTTGCCCGTGAGCTTCTGTTCTTCGACGGCCTGGATAGCGCCGCCGGCCGTGCCGTCGTTCGAGGCGATGACGGCCACGATGTCGTTGCGCGTCTGCGTCAGCGCGTTCTCCGTGATGTTGAGCGCTTCGCTCGCCTTCCACTCCTTGGCGTACTGGTCCGCGACTATCTTAACGTCGCCGCGGTCTATGGCGGGCTTGAGGACGTTCATCTGTCCCTGGTGCAGTAGCAAGGCGTTGTTGTCCGTGGGCGAGCCGCCGACGATGACGTAATTGCCCTTCGGCTGGCGGTCAAGGGCGTACTTGGCCTGCATCTCCCCCATCTTCACGACCTGGTGCGAGACGTAGAGGTCAACGTCCGAGTTCTTAATCAGGCGGTCGTAGCTGATGACGGGGACGTTCTGCTTCTTGGCCGACTCGACGATGGAAGCGGCGACCTCGCCGTTGTGCGGCGCGACCAGGAGCACGTTGACGCCCTGCGTCAGCATGTTCTCGGCCTGCTCTATCTGTAGCTTATCGTCGCCGTTGGCGACCTGAACGATGACGGTCGCGCCCATCTCTTTGGCTTTGGCCTCGACGAACTCCTTATCGCGCTGCCAGCGCTCCTCCTTGAGCGTGTCCATCGAGAAGCCTATCTTGATTGGGCCGCCCGTGTTTTTCGCCCCACCGCCCCCGCCGCCCTGCTCCGGTGGCGCGCTGACGCAAGCACTCGCCAGGGTCAAAAACGTCAAAGACAAAAGAGTGATGAAAGCTCTAGCGTTTCGCATGGGCTGTGGAATCTCCTTTTTTATGCTACTCGTCGGCCGGACCCTTCGCGCCCCCGCGTGAAATCCGTAAGCTCACGCCGTAGACACAAAAGTTCCGCTCGCAGATTTGAAAGGCTCTCTTACTGGGAAAGAATACCGGGCACGCATAATAGCAGACGTTTGTCGCCCTTCGGAACAAAATAATGCTTGAAGAAAACGGGCGGATAAAAGAGAATGTCCGCCGCCTAGCTCCTGCAATCAAGCTCCCTTAAGGACAAGACGGCCATGAGAAAAATCGCCCTTGCGCTGGCAGCCATCCTGTGTATTCAGCCCTTTTGCCCAGCGCTACAACAAACGTCCCACGCGCCGTCGCCGAGTGGCCCTGTGGCGACGGACGCTGACGTTGACGTTGATGTCAAAGACAGCGAGGTCTTCTTCCAGACGGCCCTGCGCCAGAAGCCCGCGCGCGACCATACGCGCCGCATCAACGAACTTCTCTCGCGCATGACGCTCGAAGAGAAGGTGGGGCAGATGACGCAGCTTGAGATTGGGATGGTCACGACGGGCTCTAATCAGGAGATACAGATTGACCCCGCCAAGCTGGAGAAGGCCGTCGTCAAGTACGGCGTCGGCTCCATCCTGAACGTCAAGGACCAGGCGCTGACCGTCGAGCGCTGGCACGGCATCCTTCGGCAGATTCAGGAGGCCGCGCAACGTACGCGCCTGAAAATTCCGGTCATCTACGGCATTGACTCCATACACGGCGCGAACTACGTGCAGGGCGCGACGCTCTTCCCGCAGGAGATAGGCATGGCCGCGACGTGGAACCCAGCCCTGATGCAGCGAGCGGCGGAGATTACCGCGATGGAGACGCGCGCCGCAGGCATCCCCTGGTCCTTCTCGCCCGTCCTCGACATTGGCCGGCAACCGCTCTGGCCCCGCTTCTGGGAGACGTTCGGCGAAGACCCGTATCTGGCGAAGGTCATGGGCGTGGCGTTCGTGCGCGGCCTCGAAGGCGACGACGTTTCGGCTGGGACGAGCGTCGCGGCGAGCCTCAAGCACTACATGGGCTACAGCCTCCCCTTGAACGGGAGGGACCGAACCTCCGCTTGGATTCCAGAGAATTATCTGCGCGAGTACGTGCTGCCGACGTTCGAGGCCGCGGTCAAGGCGCGTGCGCGCACAGTGATGATTAATTCGGCCGAGATTAACGGCGTTCCGGGCCACGTCAACCGCCACATCCTGACGGACATCTTGCGCAATGAATTGGGCTTTCAGGGCTTCGCCGTCTCCGACTGGGAGGACATCAAGAAGCTCGTCACGCAATGGCGCGTGGCCGCCGACGAGCGTGAGGCGACGCGCATGGCCGTCATGGCGGGCATAGACATGAGCATGGTCCCCAGCGATTACAGTTTCGCGGACCACCTCATCGCGCTCGTCAAAGAGGGCAAAGTGCCCGTGACGCGCATCGACGAGGCCGTGCGCAGGATCCTGCGCGTCAAGTTTGAGCTGGGACTTTTCGAGAATTCCATGCCGGACCCCGCAATGAAAATCAACTTCGGCACGAACGCTTCGAGAGACACGAGCCTGCAAGCGGCGCGCGAATCAATGACGCTCCTGAAGAACGAGAATAATCTGCTGCCGCTCTCGAAGAATCGCAAGGTGCTCGTCACCGGCCCGACCGCGCACTCCATCATCTCGCTCAACAATGGCTGGTCTTACGTCTGGCAGGGCTCCGAAGCCTCGCTCTACCCGACGGACCGCCCGACCATCTTACAGGCCATCGAAGGCAAGATTGGGAAGAACATCTCTTACGAGCCGGGCACGAAGATTACGCGGCCGCCGGGCTCGCCCTCGGGCAGCACGCCGACCGACCGCGAGGAGGAAGTTGACATTCCGGCTGCGGTACGAGCCGCCCGCGACGCGGACGTGGTCGTGCTCTGCCTGGGCGAGGGCTCCTACACGGAGACGCCCGGCAACATCACCGACCTGACACTGGGCGAGCCGCAGTTGCGATTAGCCGAAGCCATTCAGGCGACGGGTAAGCCAATCGTGCTTGTCCTGGTCGAGGGACGCCCGCGCGTCATCAATCGCATCGCGGACAAGTCGCAGGCCATCCTGATGGCCTACAATCCCGGCAACGAGGGCGGCACTGCCGTCGCTGACGTGCTCTTCGGCGACCACAACCCGTCAGGTAAACTCCCCTTCACTTACCCGCGCACGCCGAACGGGCTTGTCACTTACGACCACAAATTGTTCGAGACCGAGGAGACTAACTTCGGCAACACTGCCTTCCGCCCACAGTTCCCCTTCGGGTTTGGGCTTAGCTACACGACGTTCGCTTATAGCAATCTGCAACTCAGCCCGAAGCAGGTAATGATGAACGGCCAGGTGAACGTCAGCGTGGCGGTGACCAACACGGGCGCGCGTGCGGGGAAAGAGACGGTTATCCTCTACGTGCGAGACAGAGTCGCCTCGCTCGCGCCTCCGGGCAAGCGCGTCAAACGCTTCGCTAAGGTTCACCTTGCGCCGGGCCAGAGCAAGACGCTTTCCTTCACGCTCACGCCCGACGATCTCTCGTTCGTCGGGGCGGACAACAAGCCGACAATCGAGCCGGGTGAATTCGACGTGATGGTCGGAAATCTCACAGACAAATTCACGCTCATGGCCGGGCCGGGACAGACGCAGAGGCGAAGACCGGCGCGCAGATAAAAAGGCGCTCAGAGAAGCATTATGAAGATGTCACCCGCACGATTCCTGAACGCGATGGCTCTCCTTATCTTTCTGACGAGTTCGACAATCATAGACTCGCTCGCGCAGCGGAAGGCTTTGGGCGTCTTCGATGAGCAGGCGGATGTGGGTCAGGTGATGAAGCCCGGCTCTGTCATCTACGACCCCGTGACGCAAGCGTACGCGGTTGAGGGCTCAGGCACCAACATGTGGTTCGGCGAGGACGAGTTTCATTTCGTCTGGAAGCGCATGAAGGGAGACTTCATCCTGACGGCGCGGGCGCATCTCGTAGGTCGCGGCGTCGAAGCACACAGGAAGATAGGCTGGCAGGTGCGCTCAAGCCTCGACAAGGATTCACCGCACGCCAGCGCCGTCGTGCACGGCGACGGCCTCGCCTCGCTACAGTTCCGCAGGGCCAAAGGGGCGAACACGGAGGAAGTCAAATCGTCCGTCGCGGCACCGGACATGATTCAGTTGGAGAGAAGAGGCAATAAGTTTCTCATGTCGGTCGCGCGCTACGGCGACCCGTTCGCGACCGAGCAAATCTCCGATCTGGCGCTGGGCGACGAAGTGTACATCGGCATCTTCGTCTGCTCGCACAACAAGGAGGTGAGCGAAAGGGCCGTCTTCCGCAACGTCAGAATCACAGTCCCTGCGGCCGAGGACTTCGTCCCTTACAGAGACTATATTGGAAGCAATATAGAAGTCTTAGACCTCGGGGCCGAGAGCAGAAGAATCATTCACAGCTCGCCCGACTCTCTACAAGCGCCCAACTGGACGCTGGACGGCCGCGCGCTCATCTACAACCGCAACGGCCGCCTGTACCGCTTGGATTTTAACCGGAAAACTCCGACTGAAATCAACACAGGCTTCGCCGTCAATAACAACAATGACCACGTGCTCTCGTTCGACGGAAAGATGCTGGGCATCAGCCACCACAGCAAGGATGACGAGCACAAGTCCATCGTGTACGTCCTCCCCGCCGGAGGCGGTAAACCCCGTAGGGTCACCGCGCGCGGCCCGTCTTACCTTCACGGCTGGTCGCCCGATGGCAAGTTCCTGGTCTACACGGGCGAAAGAGACGGCGCGTTCGACATCTACAAGATATCCGCCGAGGGAGGCGACGAGACACGGCTGACCACCGCCGACGGCCTGGACGACGGCCCCGAATACACGCCCGACGGCCGCTATATTTACTTCAACTCCAACCGCACCGGCCTGATGCAAATCTGGCGCATGAAGCCTGACGGCACCGGGCAGGAGCAGGTCACGAATGACGAATTTAACAACTGGTTCCCCCACATCTCGCCCGACGGCAAATGGATCGTCTTCCTGTCATTCCTGAATGACGTTAATTCGGGCGACCATCCTTTTTACAAGCACGTCTACCTGCGCCTGATGCCCTTCGCCGGAGGCAAGCCCAAAGTCATCGCCTACGTCTACGGCGGCCAGGGCACCATCAACGTGCCCTCGTGGTCGCCGGACGGTAAGAGCGTGGCCTTCATCAGCAACACAGACATGAAGTAATCAGCAGCCATTTGAAACTCAAGAGAGACAGCACTCACTTCTTTGCGCCTTTGCACCTTGGCGTGAGAAATCAAAACCACTCACGCCAAGGCGCAAAGCCGCAAAGGGTTGAGTCTTTGCGTTGTTTGAGTTTTGGGACTAATTCTTAGTGTCGGTAACCGCGATTCTTTCAAGCTCGTCTTCGCTGACTGACGCGCGTCCGCGTTTGCGTAAGGTGAGGACGATGTGCAGCAGCAGCATGACGACGGACGCGGCTATCACGGCCAGTAAGCCTGTGCGCACGTCGCCCGCTTCGCCGCCGACTGCGGCCGAGATGTAGCCCACGGCCGGCGGGATTAAGAGCAGGCCCGCGAAGCCGACTCCCATCACCAGGCTGATAGCTGTGCCCGCGGTGCGCGGCGTCATCATCGAAGCCAGTCCCACGGAAGTCGGGAAGATAGGCCCCATGCCGAAGCCCGCTGCGATGAGCCCCGCGCGCACGACCGTTGGACTCCCCGCTGTGAACGCGACGACGAGGCCGACGGTAGTCAACAAAGAGCCTGCGGTCAGAAGCATAAAACTGTTCACGCGCGAAGCGCCGAGCAGCAGACTTGAGACGAGCCGGCCCGCCAGCAGTGCGAAGGCGAAGAATGAGAGCGTTGTCAGCGCGTAGTTGGCGACGAGGATGCCCGCCGGGTCCGTCTCGAAGAAGCGACTCAGCGCGCCGGGCGTTGAGCGCGCGAGTTCCTGCAACTGCGCGGGGTCTAACCCGTGGCCCGCGAGCAGGCGCGCGTCGCGCTCCATGAACGTCACGACCCACTTGCCGACGGAGACTTCCGCCCCCACGTACATGAAGAGGGCCATTGCCAGCAGCCAGAATGAAGGCGCGCGGAAGAGTTCCTTCGCCCCGCTCAAGGCCGACGCCTCCGGGTGCGCGGGCATTGGAAAGCGCGGAGTCAGAATTAGGACCAGAAGCGCGACACTGATTCCGCCGAGTGACCAGAAGACTAAGCCGAGGCCGCCGCGTTGTTGAATCTGTTGCACGACGAGCGGCAGCGCTGCCAGGCCCAGCCCGAAGCAGATGTCGAGCAGATTGAGCGCGGAGTTGCGCCAGTCGGCCGCCACGTCCGCGACCAGCGCGTGCCCCGCGGCGACAATCGCGTTCGCGCCGAAGCCCAGCACGAGCGAGCAGCCGAAGATTAGAACGAGCGCCGCGCCCGCGCTGACATAAGTGACGGTCAGAGCGAAGCCGGCCATTGACGCGACGACCAGCACCGCACCGCCCGCGAGCGCAAACTTCTTGCCGACGCGGTCAATCACAGGCCCGCTCAAGAGGTAAGCCAGGACGGCCCCGGCGGCGTTAATCAGCAGAAAAGTGCCGACGGCGTTGTCGTCCGGCAAAAACTGGTTGCGCTCAAGCGTAGGGAGCACGGAGCCGGGCAGGGCGGCGAGCAGCCCGTAAACGAAGATGCCCACGAAAGCGACGAGCATGAGCAGCAGCTCTCGCCGGGTCAAAGTTTTTTTCGTGTTCAAGCGGAACCCCCCGCCGAGTTTGGGATGAGCAGAGCGAAAAACGTCTCTTGTTGACTTTCGAGCTGACGGAGTGCGGGGCGCATGTTACCACGAATCTTTACCTGCATCATTCGGTGTGTTACAAGCACACCCTGTCCACGACCGATGTTAAAGAGTTCAAAGGGAGCATCATGAAGAGACTGAATGTTGCCATGATCGGCTACCAATTCATGGGCAAGGCCCACAGCAACGCCTGGCGGCAGGTGGGCCACTTTTTCGACGTGCCGTTCGAGCCTGTGATGAAAGTCATCTGCGGGCGCGACCGTCAGGGCGTGAAGGATGCGGCGAGCCGCTACGGTTGGGAGCAGTATGCGACCAGTTGGGAGGAGGTCGTCGCGCGGAAAGACGTTGACGTGATAGACATCTGCACCCCTGGCGACACGCACATGCCCATCGCGGTCGCCGCCGCCCGCGAAGGTAAAGTCGTCTTTTGCGAGAAGCCGCTGGCGAATACTCTACGGGAAGCCGAAGCGATGCTCGACGCGGCCGAAGCGAACGGCGTCATACACATGCTCTGCCACAACTACCGGCGCGCGCCCGCCGTTGCGCTCGCCAAACGGATTATCGAAGAAGGACGGATTGGCCGAATACACCACTATCGCGGCACGTATCTTCAAGACTGGGTCGTCAGTCCCGACTTTCCGCGCGTCTGGCGGCTTGAGAAAGCCAGGGCCGGGTCGGGCGCGCTCGGCGACCTCGTCTCACATTCGGCGGACCTCGCACGCCACCTGGTAGGCGAGATCAGGGAAGTTTCGGGGCTTCTTAAAACTTTCATCGCTGAGCGTCCCGTGGAGAGCGGGAGCCGGGAAATGGCCCAGGTGGATGTTGACGACGCCGCGCTCGCGCTCGTTCAATTCGAGAATGGGGCCGTCGGGACAATCGAGGGGACGCGCTTCGCGACGGGGCGCAAGAACTACAACCGTTTTGAGATTAACGGGAGCAAGGGGAGCATCGCGTTCGACATCGAAAGCATGAACGACCTCGAACTCTACATGGAGGAAGGGCCGGAGAGCGGCTGGCGTAAGATTTCCGTCACGGACCCCGGCCACCCTTACGTATCGGGCTGGTGGCCGCCCGGACACGTCCTCGGCTACGAGCACACCTTCACGCACACAATCCTCGACCTGCTCAAAGCCGTCGCCGAGCAGAAGCTGCCCTCACCGAATTTCGCCGACGGCGTGCGCAATCAGCGCGTGCTCGACGCAATCGAACGGTCCTCAGAGTCAAAAGCGTGGGAGAAGGTATAATGAATCACTCACTCAACCCCTTTGCGACTTTGCGCCTTTGCGAGAAATTTTCCTCACGCAAAGACGCAAAGGGGTTGAGTTATTGCTCCGCGCCTTCGTCCTCACGAACGATACGGCTCTCGGCCGACGCCTTGTGCGGGGATGTCTTGCGCGGCGAGCACTTCCTGCTGTAGCGCGTACATGCAGGCAGCGGCTTCGTCAATCTTTCGCGTGAAGGCGATGGAGCCTTGCAGGATGGGCTTGAGGCGCTCTCTATCCTGAATCCGCGCCTTCGGGTATTCGTGCTCGACGATCAAATGTGTGTTCACTACGTCGAGGCTCAATAACTCGCGCGCGGCCAGTTGGTGATCCAGCCAGTCCACCGTCCTGTTCTGCAAGTAAGCCAGCGGGTCGTGCTTCGCGGTTCCGGGCAATTCGTGCTCGCAGAGCACCGTCTGTTTGAGCCACGCCTTGGCCTGATCTTCGGGACGCTGCGACGGCTCGCCGTGTATCCAATCGCCGCGCCCGATTGTTTGCCCGCCGTAGCCCCACGCCGCCACACCGCGCGCATCAATCACCTGCCCCTTGACGTGAAAGCCGCCGATGAGGAAAGCGTAGCCTTCGTCCTTCAGGTACTGAAAGACGGAGCGCGTGTCCTGGCCCATGAGAATCGCGTGCGACGGGTCGTAGTGTATGCGGAACTGGTCGCCCACGCCCGCGTCTTCGCAGATGCGGTGAAGCTGTATCCAGGTTCCGGGCGTGTAGGCAATGTTGTTGTGAAAATTGTCCCCGACTGTCCAGCCGGGCATGGGGCACTGCTCGACGCGGTAAACGAGGCCGCGCGCTTTGGCCTCTTTCAAGAGCGGGACGAAATTATCTTTAAAGTCTAAAACGTTCTGATCCATGCCGAGCGACTGGTTGCGCCCGACGAAGCCGCAGACGGCCTCCGCGCCCAGTTGCGCCGCCGCGTCGAAGACGCGCAGCATGAACTCGTGCTTCTTCCTCCTGACCGCAGGGTCTTCGTGCAGCATGTTGTCGAAATAGCCCAGGTCCGACAGGCCGATATTGTGCTCGTTCAGGGCGGCGGACACGCGGCGTGCGCGGTCTTTGTTGAAAGGCTCGCGCAAGTCCAGTGTGTTTGCGACCGGGTCGAGCATGGCTTCGGCAGGGATGTCCGATTCGGACGGGTGTAGAGCGGCGGAGAGTTGTATGTTGTCTGCGCCCAATTCATGGGCGAACGCCGCCCAGTCCTCGACGGCGCGGTCTGGGTCTCGGTCGCGCACCTCGCGCGGCGTCAACTCCTGCAAGGCCGCCGTCAGCACGCCGATCTTCATGAACTGCGGGTCGAACTGCTTGATTTCCATCACTGCCCTCTCGTCATCGGTGCGGCCAACAACTCTTCGTAGAAACGCTTCATGACGTAGTAAGCCTTCTTCTTCTCCCCGCGGTCGGAGATTAAACCCTTGCGGTTATAAAAATCCTGTACGCCGGGCAGCGGGCGGCGAGGCGAGCGGAAGTCCATCAGGAGCCACGGAGACGTGCCCCGCAGGAAAGGAATCCTTTTCAGCATCCTTACCTGGTGCTCGTATACCTTCTCCATAAACTCTTCCGTCCACCTGCGGGAAACTGGCCCATGAAGGCCATAGGGCGCTTCCGCGCCAAACTCGGTCATGATGACGGGCTTCTGATATTTGCTCTTCCAGACGAGCGCGTCGGCCTTCTCGGGCGGGCCGTCGTACCAGCCGACGTACTCGTTGCAGCCGAATACGTCCACGTACTCGCCGAGCGGGTCGTCTATCATCTGCGTTTGCTCGTCAACGTAGTGGCGCTCCATCGCCGCCGAAATCAGCCGCGTCGAATCCAGTTCCCTCGCCCGCTCGGTCAACCTCCTGAGAAATTGGAGACGGGCGTCGCCTTGCGGCGTCTCGTTAGCCATTGACCAGATGATGACCGATGCACGGTTGCGGTCGCGCGTAATCATCTCGCCCAGTTGGTTCCGCGCGTTCTCGAAGGTCGCAGGGTTCTCCCAGAGAATCGTCCAATAAACCGTAATCTCCGACCAGACCAACAGCCCCAGCCTGTCCGCCTCTTTAATCATCGTCTCGTTGTGCGGGTAGTGCGCGAGGCGCGCGAAGTTACAGCCCAACTCTTTGGCCCACCCGAGCAGCGTCTGTGCGTCGTCCCGGCTGAACGCGCGGCCGCCGCGGAAAGGAGCTTCCTCGTGAATGCAGACGCCTCGCAGGAAGATGGGCTTGCCGTTCAGAAGAATCTCCGTGCCTCGTACTTCGATACTCCGAAAGCCGATTTGATCGCGGACGCTATCCGTGTCCGACTCAATCACAACGTCGTAGAGTTTTGGCTTCTCCGGCGACCAAAGCTCCAGCCGCGCGCCGAACCCGATTCGGGCGAACCCGTCCGCGCCGGTCGTGACCGTGTCACTGATTCTCGCTTCGGGAATGCGCACCGTTATTTTCTGCCCGAGCTTCGCGCCGTTAAGTCTCACCCAGCCGCCGATTTTGTCGAGCGAGCCTTTCGCGAGCTGGACGGAGTAGTCCTGTATAAAGGTCGCGGGCGTTTCGACAAGCGTGACCTGCCGCGTGAGTCCGCCGTAGTTCCACCAGTCAGTGTTCAAGGTCGGGACGGCGTCCCGGCGGCGCTTGTTGTCAACTTTGACTATCAGAAAATTGCCGCGCTCGCGGACTCTTTCCGTGACCTCGAAATTGAAAGGCGTGAACCCGCCTTCGTGCCGGCCGAGCTTCTCGCCGTTGAGGTACACGTCCGCGACGTAGTTGGCCGCGCCGAAGTGAATGAACAGGCGCGTGTCCGGCGTCTTCCGATAATCGAAAGACTTCTTGTACCAGATTGTGCCCTCGTAAAAGAGCAGGCGCTCTGCCTGCGAGTTCCAGTCTCCGGGAACCTTCAGAGTGTCGGAGGTGTCGAAATCGTATTCGATGAGGTCGCCTTCGCTCTGCGGCTTTGCGTTCTTGAAATAGCCGTTGGGGCTCGGCTCGTAGCGATAGTCGTAGTAGCCGTTTTCGTAAGGGTCTATGATGATGCGCCACAGTCCGTCGAGGCTCGTGGTCTTGCGCGCGCTGACGTTCTGAATCAGCGTCGTGTGTTGCGCGCGAGCGGTCGGGGCGGTCAACAGTAAGAGCGTGGCGAGCGCGGCGAGCGCGAGAGAACAAGGCCGTGTGGGTAGAGTTCGCGGACCGGACATGACAGCTCCTGTATAATTTAGTCGCGGCTAATATACCCCAAGTCATTAACGGCGGCAGTTAGAAACCTCACGACTGCTCTTTCTCGCTCATATTGTGCCAGTCGCCGGACTGGATATGGCCGCCCGGTGTAGTTATGATGGAACAAATAATTGTCGTCAATTCGTACTGGAAAGCAGAAAAAACCTAAGAGGAGCCCGCTGACCGCTCCCTTCAGAATAAGAATGGCGAGGAAAACTATGCGCGCAACCTACATCAAGAAGCTCGTCTCTCTGGCACTGGTGCTCCTGCTGGCCGGCAGCATCCTTCGCGCCGTCCCCTTTGAGAACGCAGATAGCAAGCACGGCCTTGACCTGGCCGGGATGGACAAGCAGGTTAATCCCGGTGACGACTTCTTCTCCTATACCAACGGTGATTGGATAAAGGCCACCAAGATTCCCGAAGACCGTTCGAGCTACGGCGTGTTCGACGAGGTCGCCGAGCAGGTCAACCGGGAGACCTCCGATTTGATTAAAGAAGCGGGCAAGTCGTCGGCCGGCTCCGAAGCGCGCAAGGTGGGCGACTACTACGACGCTTACATGAATGAGAAGGCCATAGAGGCAAAGGGCCTGAGTCCCCTCAAGGCCGAGCTTGAAGAGATTGATTCAATCGCCGACAAGGCCGCGCTCGCCCGCGTGCTGGGCTCCGAGCTGCGCGCGGACGTTGACCCGCTCAACGCCACGAATTTCTACACGGACCGTCTCTTCGGCCTCTGGGTGTCGCCGGACTTCAACAACCCCGTCCGCAACGTCCCCTACATGTTGCAGGGCGGCCTCGGCCTGCCTGACCGCGAGTATTACCTGGGCACGGACGCCGAGAACGTCGAGATACAAACTAAATAC
>DATFCB010000304.1:0-4371 GCA_035253525.1 Pyrinomonadaceae bacterium
TTGAAGTCAGTTAAGGCTTTCGGGGCGGAGCCGTCAATTGGCAGCGTCCAGATGTTCGAGACGCCGCCGCGATTGTCCACGTAGGTCAGCGCGCCCGTCCGCCGTCCATCGCATAGGGAAACTCCCGCCGCCCGTGACCGCAGACGGCGGCGTCTCCAGGGTCTTCACGATCTCTGCCTCTGGGAAAGTGAAGATTGCGACTCTCCACTGCTGCGGCTCCGATTGCTCGTCCCAGAAAGAGCTGGCGATGAATCGCCCGTCGGGAGAGACCGTCGGCGTCGGCGACTGCTTCTCGCTTATCTGTACGGGCTCGCCCCCTTCGATTGGGACTTTCCACATCCCTTGTCTGTTCGAGCGCCACGAGGCATAGACGATCCACTTGCCGTCGGGCGTGCACGACGGGGCATAGTCCCCGTCGGCGTGCGTCATCTCCTTCTGGTTGCTCCCGTCAATGCTCATGCGCCAGACGTGGTCCGTTCCCGTCCGGTCGGAGGTGAAGACGATGTAGCGCCCGTCCGGCGAAACTGAAGGCATGCGGTTCGAGCCGGAGTTGAAGGTAAGTTGCTTCTGGCCCGACCCGTCCTGGCCCATAATCCAGATGTCCCAGTTGCCGCTGGCGATTGAGGCATAGACGATGCGCCCGTCCGGCGTCCACGCCAGGCCCGTCGCCCCGTCCGAGGTGTTGCCCGAAGTTATCTGCCGAGCCTCCTCGCGCCCCGTCGCAGACCAGACCCACACGTTGGCGACTCCGTTGCCGCGCGCCGTCACGAGCGTCGAAGAGTCAGTCGTCAGGCTCACGTTGCCGTAGCCGTTCAGGTCGTTGGTGACTTTGCGCCCTTCGCCGTCAGGGTACGAAATGAACCAGATTTGCGCGGGGCTGTTCCTCTGGTCCTGCGCGGTGAGGACGAGGCCGCTGTTGTCGCCGAGCCATTCGAGCGCGCCGACGCCCGTCCAACGCTGAGTCGTGATGAGCCGCCTGGGGCCGCCGTCCACAGGCACTTCAAAAATCTGCGAACTCTCTTCGTTGTCGTTCCAGCGGAGCAGGGCCAGGCTCTTTCCGTCGGGCGACCACGCGCCGCCCCAGCAATTGTCCGGCGTCCCGCAGCGCTCAATCTCCCGCTCGGCCGAGCCGTCCACGTTCACGACGAGAAGCCCGCCGGAGTTGTCCTGGGCATAGCCGCGCACGAAGGCCAGTTGCTTGTCGTCGGGCGAGACGGCGACGCCGGGCATAGCGTCGTGCACGATCTTGCGGGGCGGGATGCCTCCGAGCACGGGGGTCTGGTAGATTTCGCCGACGCCTTTGCGGTCCCAGAGGTTGTAATAGATGTAATTGCTGTCGTGCGAGAAGTCGAGCCCCTGGTAAGTGACTTCCGCGGGCGCGACGACCTGCACGGTGCTGGCCGCCGCGACCTGCCTCATCCACAAACTCTGCTTGCCGCCGTCCTCGACCACGTAGGCCACGTATTTCCCGTCAGGCGAGATGACGGCGTCGCGCGATTTCCCGTTCGTCGTGAGCTGCGTCACCTGCATGTTCTGCAAGAACGCTAAGGGCTTGCCCGTGGTGCGCGGTTTGACGAGGTAAGCGTAGAGCAGATAACCGCCGCCGAGGAGCGCGAGGACGAGGGCCGCGAGCATGATGAGCGAGCGTGCGCGCGGGCGTGTCGTCTCGCGCGTTTGCGAAAGCGCGGTGGACTGTGTGGCCGCGCGTTCGTGTTCCTTGGTCGAAACCCCAACGTCTTTGAGAGTTGTCTCGAAAACTTTGGTCGCAGTGTGAGTTCGCGCGGAGTCGCGCGCCGAGGGAGGGATTGAATGCTCGCGCTTCGATTCGAGCGCGAGTTCCTGTCTCAAACTCTTCAGGTCAATCAACAAGTCCTTGACAGTCTGGTAGCGCTCCTCCCTGTCTTTGCTGAGCGCCTTGCGGACGATTCGCTGAAGCTCGGCGGGCAAGTGGCCTGCGGGCGAAGTCAGGGGCGGCGGCTCGCGGTCCAGAATCGAGACGATGATATCGCTCCCGGTCCCGCCCTCGAAAGGTACGTGGCCCGAGACCATCTCGTAAAGCACAACGCCCAGGCTCCAAATGTCCGTGCGCGCGTCCACCTCCAGGCCGCGTGCCTGCTCGGGCGACATGTAATGGACCGTGCCCATCACTGTGCCGGGATTCGTCGCCACGCGCGCCATCGTCGGGGCCTGCGTGTCAATCATCTCCGCTGGCCGCTCGGTCAGCTTGGCGAGGCCGAAGTCCAGAATCTTGATGTAGCCGTCGGGCCGGACCATGATGTTCTCGGGCTTGATGTCGCGGTGGACGATGCCTGCGGCGTGTGCGGCGGTCAGTGCGGCCGCGGTCTGTACGGCGATGTCGAGCGCCTCGCTCAAGCGCGAAGCGGCGCGGTCTAGCCGCTGGCGCAAAGTCTCGCCCTCCACAAACTCTGTCGCCATGAAATGCACGGCGGCCTCGTGGCCGATCTCGTGTATGGTGACTATGTTCGGGTGGTTGAGCGCGGAGGCGGCGCAGGCTTCCTGCTCGAAGCGCTGCAAACGGTCCGTGTCTCCCGTGAACCTGGAAGGAAGAAGTTTGAGGGCGACGGGGCGGCGCAGGGTCGTGTCCTGTGCGAGATAGACCTCGCCCATCCCGCCCTTGCCGATTGGCGAGCGGATTTCGTAACGACCCACGCGTGTGCCGGCTTCAAACTCCATCAAACGAGAAGACAGAGAATACCACTTACGTAGAAGAATGCGGAACGCGGATTTCTGAATGCGGATTGGAAGACAAGCATCAAGCTCTTCTTTGCGTCTTTGCGCCTTTGCGTGAAATTTAACCTCACGCAAAGTCGCAAAGTCGCAAAGGGGTTGAGTCGTTCCCTCCGTTGCCGTCCTTCTCTTAATCCGCATTCCGCAATTCGGCGGTTTTTGGTTATCATGTTGGGAAATCAACCCGGCTAAAAATTCTAAGGGGGAACAAGGTATGCGTGTGCAATTGAAGAAGCTCGGTGAGCAGGTGATCGTGATTACGGGTGCTTCGAGCGGCATCGGTCTGGTGACGGCGAGGATGGCGGCGCAGAGGGGCGCGAAGCTGGTGCTCGCGGCGCGTAGCGAAGACGCGCTCCGCAGGCTGGCAGATGAGATTCAGGCCGAAGGGGGCGAGGCCGTCGCGGTCGTCGCGGATGTCGGCCGCGAAGAAGATGTCAGGCGCATAGGCGAAGCGGCCGTCAGATATTTCGGCGGCTTCGACACCTGGGTCAACAACGCGGGCGTCTCCATCTACGGCCGCGTGCTCGAAGTCTCCACGGAAGACCACCGCAGGCTCTTCGAGACGAACTACTGGGGCGTCGTCCACGGCTCGCAGGTCGCGGCCGAACATCTCAGAACGCGCGGCGGCGCGATCATCACCGTCGGCAGCTCGCTCTCCGACCGCGCCATCCCGCTCCAGGGAACTTACTGCGCGTCGAAGCACGCAGTCAAAGGCTACACGGACGCGCTCCGCATGGAATTGGAAGACGAAGGTGTGCCCATCTCCGTGACGCTCATCAAGCCGAGCGCCATTGACACGCCTTACAAGGACCACGCCAAAAATTATCTGCCGGTCGAACCTGAGAACCCGCCGCCCGTTTACGCGCCGGAGACAGTGGCCGAAGCCATCCTGCACAGCGCGGAGCACCCGGAGCGCGACGTGTTCGTCGGCGCGGGCGGCAAGGCCATTTCGGCGAGCGGGAATTACGCGCCGCGCCTGACGGACAAGGTGATGGAAGCGGCGCTCTTCGACATACAGCAGACGGAGCGCCCAAAGCCGCCGGACAGGAAGGACGGCCTGCACGACGCGACGCACGATTTGAGGGAGCGCGGAGGCTACGACGGCCACGTCGCGGAGAGCAGCGTCTATACGAAAGCCTCGCTTCACCCGCTCGTGACGGGCGCGATTCTATTAGGCTCCGGGCTGGCGCTCGCCGCTTGGTGGCGCGCGAGTGGGAACGGCGGCAGCGGCAACGGAAACGGATGAGGTTTGAGAGGGCCGCCGGAAGTTGAAGCGCGAAGCAAGATTCGTCGTCCAGGAGCACCACGCGAGCCACCTTCACTGGGATTTCCGTTTGGAGATGGGTGGCGTGCTGAAGAGTTGGGCCGTCCCGAAAGGCCCTTCGCTGGACCCCGCCGCGAAGAGATTGGCCGTGGAGGTTGAGGACCACGCCGTCTCTTACCTGACTTTCACGGGCGAGATCAGCGAAGGGCACTACGGCGCGGGCCAGGTTTACCGCTGGGACATAGGAACGTATGAGTTGACCGAAGGGACTGCGCTTGAGAATTGGCGCGTCGGCTCTTTGCGTTTCCGGTTGCGCGGCAAGCGATTGAAAGGCGAGTGGCGACGCGCCAATTCTCAAG
>DATFCB010000305.1:0-3699 GCA_035253525.1 Pyrinomonadaceae bacterium
AAAACAGTGGTCAGTAGTCGGTGGTCAGTTAAAAGAAAAAGCAGCCGGCGTGATTGGCGCGGCGGCTTTTTTAGTCTTTACGTTTTTAACTGACCACCGACCACTGACCACTGACCACTATTTCGTGGCCTTCGGAAAGTATCCCTGGCGGTAAGTGAGCCGGAGGTTCTGCTTGCGCAGCTCGGGGTTGGTGATCTCGATCTGGACGCGGCGGAAGGAGCCGTCGCGGTTCTTGTTGGTCGGGGAGTATGCGACAAGGTATTGCGAGCGCAGTTCGAGTTGAATCTGGGCGAAGGCGTCGCGCAGCTCCGACTCACTATCAGGGAAGAAGGCGCGGCCGCCCGTGCGCTCGGAAATCTTGCGCAGCGTGCCCTTGTTGACTCCGCCGTAATAATCGTCGCCGATGCCTATGGCGTAGATGACGGCGTCCGCCCGCGCGGCGCTCTCGATGGCGTGGTCAATGCTCTTGCGGCTGCTGCTGTCGTGGCCGTCGGTGAGCAGGATGATGGCGCGGCGCGTCTTGTCGGACGCCTCCGAAAGCACTTCGTCGGACGTGACGAGGACGGCGTCCCAGATGGCGGTCGAGCCCTGGCGGCTATCGCCTGAGATCGGCGGCGTCCCGGCGACCTGGCCGTTACCGATGTAGCCGGAGGGCGGGACGAATTCGATGCCATCGAGCGCCCGGCGCACGCGCGATGCGCTGCCAGTCAAGCCCTGTTCGAGCGTAGCATCGCCCGTGAAAGAGATGACGGCCATCTCGTCCTTGTCGGGGCGCAGTACCGCGTCAACGAAACTGGCGGCCGCAGCCTTCTCAATCGGCAGCGTGCGCTCTTCGGAGATGCTGGTGTCAATCAGGATGGCGAGCGAGAGCGGGAGGTCGGTCTGGCGCGCGAAGGTGAAAATCTCCTGCGGCTGGCCGTCCTCCGTGACGCTCAGGTCTTCCTGGCGGAGCGTCGTGATGAAACGCTTCTGCTTGTCCACGGCCGTGAACAGGATGTTGGTCAAATCCGTCTCGACGCGCAGGACCTCGTCGTCCTGAATCTCCTCGCCCTCTTTCGGCGTCGGGCTGGGCTTCGGCGTCTCCTGCGGCTGTTGGTCGGTGCGCCGCGGGCGACTCGCGGGAGACTCCTGCGCGTGAACTATCGCCGACAAGAGACCGCCCAGAGAAAGCGCCACGGAGAGTGCCACTGCCAGAATACGCGTTTTGTTACCTCTGTAAATCATGTTCGTAAATCTTGAATCGTGAATCGTAAATCGTCGAACCGTTTTGTCTATTCACGATTCACGATTGACGATTGACGCGTCTTACTTTTTAACGCTGTCGGAGACGGCCCTGTATTCTTTCCTGGTCTTCACCTTGAGGCCGCCGCGCCCGCTGGCGAGCTTGACTTCGATCTTGCGGCGGCTGCCGTCGTACTTATCGTTGCTCGGCTTGTAGGTGATGATATAGGTCGAGCGCAGCTCTTTGGAGATTCTGGTGAACGAGCGCTCAAGCTCAAGGATGTCGCCCGTGAAAAAGGCCGTGCCGCCCGTCTCCTCGCAGAGTTTCTGTAGGTCGCGGTCGGGGCCGCTCGAAACGGTCCCGGCGTCAACGCCCGGCACGGAGCCCAGGAGCCCGGCCTTGGTCGAGATGGCGAAGATGGTCGTCTCGGTGCGCTGCGCGATGTCAATGGCGTCCTTGAGCGTGGCGCGGCTGTAGTTGTTGTCGTCGCCGTCCGTGATGACGACCAGCACGCGGCGGCCCGGCACGCTGCGCATCTTCTCGTCGCAGAACTGCCAGACGGCGTCGTAAAAGAGCGTACGGTTGCCCGGCTTGCTGACGCCGTCCACGGCCTTGTCCAGAAGGTCCAGCTTGTCCGTGAAGTCCTGGCGGAGCTTAACCTCGTGGTCGAAGGTGGCGAACGCCACGCGGTCTTTGCGGAGGCGCGTCACCGTGTAGATGAAATTCTTGGCCGACTCCTGCTCGAACTTGAGCTTGCCCGCGACCGACCCGGAAGTGTCCATCAGCACGGCCACGTAGACGGGCTGACCGCCGGAAGTCTCGTCGCTGAAGCCGCGAATCTCCTGCAACTTCTTGTCTTCGTAAATCAGAAAGTCTTCCTTCTTCAGGCCGGAGACGGGATTCTTGCCGTCGAGCACGGTGACCGGCAGGCGCACCTCGCGGATGGTGACGACCTCCGTCTCCTGCCCGTCCTGCTGCTGCGGGGTGGGCGTCCGCGTGGGCTGCGGGTTCTGTGCCAACGCGGCAGGGAGCACGCACACCAACAGCGCGAGCGCGGCGAAGTACGGGAAACGATTAATCGTGAATCTCATGAATTATCGAACGTGAAAAAAATGAAACTTCAGGGCAGCTCTTTACTCGGCCGCACGTTCGCGGTTTGGATGCCCGGCGGCCGCTAAGCCGTTGCCCTTTTACGGCGGCGAAGGGTTAATAGTACAGCAATCAGGCGCAAACTACGAAGGGATGAGGGATGAGGGATGAGGGATGAAGGAAAGACAGAAAGCGGAAGGCCGTCGAACAGCTTTCCGCCTTCCGCATACTGCCTTCTCTTTTTCATCCCTCATCCCTCATCCCTCATCCCTCCACCCTCATCCCTTCGTGGTGAGTAATCCGGGATTGGTGATACAATGCGCGTCCGGTCGCTCGTCTTTCCGGCTGACGGCTTGCCGCAGGCCGTCCTCTTCAATCGTTACCGGCGCGCCGAGGCGTCGGGCCGTCAAGGGCTGCCTCGTGTCCCCACAAATGGTCTCTCACTATCGTCTCATCAGGAAGCTCGGCAAGGGCGGGATGGGTGAAGTCTACCTGGCCGAGGACGTGAAGCACGGCCGCCGCGTCGCGCTCAAGATGCTCTCCGAGCGGTTCACGCGCGACGAAAAGAGCCTCCTGCGTTTCAAGCAAGAGGCGAGCGCGATTCTCAAGCTCAACCACCCGAACATCCTGACCGTCTACGAACTCGGCGAGGAGGAGACAGCCTTTTTCATCGTCACGGAATACATCAAGGGCCACACTCTCCGCGACCGCCTCTCCGAAGGCGAGATGAAGATTGACGAAGCGCTCGGCATCAGCATACAGGTCGCACGCGCTCTGGAAGCCGCGCACGACGAAGGCATCGTCCACCGCGACATCAAGCCCGAGAACATCATGCTCAGGCACGACCGTGTGGGGCGCGACCGCCTCGTCAAAGTCCTCGACTTCGGCCTCGCCAAGCTCACCGAAAAAGGCTCGACCGAGCACGACCCGGACGCCGTCACGATGCCGATTCACAACACGGAGCCCGGCACGATAATGGGCACCACGGGCTACATGTCGCCCGAGCAGACGCGCGGCCTCGACGTGGACGAGCGCACAGATGTCTTCTCTTTCGGCATCGTGCTCTACGAGATGATCGCGGGCCGCCCGCCGTTCGAGGGGCCGACCGACAGCCACATCAAAGTCTCCATCCTGGATCAGGAGCCGCCGCCGCTCGCGAGCCCCTCGCAGATGGTCCCGCATCAGTTGGAGCGCATCGTCAAGAAAGCGCTTCAGAAGGACCGCACGAAGCGGTATCAGACCGTCACGGACTTGAAGACTGATTTGGAGAATTTGCGGGACGAACTGGACAAAAACTCTACAGACCTTTCGCTGACCCCGGAGACGGGGGCCGGGCTCGCGCGCGCCATCGCAGCCCGCTCGTCCCGCACCGAATCACACGCCTCGCG
>DATFCB010000306.1:0-4802 GCA_035253525.1 Pyrinomonadaceae bacterium
CGTAAGAGCCGTGATAAGTGATAAGTGATAAGTGATAAGCAAAACCACTTGTCTTAAACTTATCACTTATCACTTATCACTTATCACTTCTTATGATTAAAGCTGCCCACGTCGGGCTGAAAAGAATTGAGTTGGAGCGGCTGCGCGACGGCGTAGGACGCCTTTACGCGGCGTTGCAGGAGGCGACGGAGGCGGAGGTCCCCGTGGCGGGCGCGTCGTGGGCTCCGCCCGTGGATTTGTGCGAGACGAAGGACACCGTTACGGTGCGCGTGGAGTTGCCGGGCGTGGCGGCCTCCCAGATCAAAGTCGGGCTCACCAGCACGCACCTGCGCGTCTGTGGCGAGAAGAAAAAACGCGCGCCACGAAATCGTGTCATCTCGCATCTATGCTCAGAGCGCAGTTACGGACAGTTCAGCCGCGTCGTGCCGCTCCGCTGGACGGTCAACGTCGCGGAAGCGACCGCAGAGTTGCGCGACGGCGTGCTGACCGTCAGGCTGCCGAAGCGCAAAGACAGGCGCGGCGCGGAATTCAGGGTTCCGATTAAAGAAGTGGACGGATAAATTTCGTGTGGGCGGTGTAACCGAAAGTCACTTCATCCGTCTTTTATATTGATTCGTATATTTGATATGTCAACACACAGCGTAGATATCCCGGAAGGTTTAGAGATAACCGAGGGCGGCGAGCAGCAGTTGCAGATTCCGAACGAGCTGCCGGTGCTCCCCTTGCGCGACATCGTCATCTATCCTTTCATGATCGTGCCGCTCTTCGTCTCGCGCGACAAATCCATCCGCGCGGTTGACGAAGCCCTGGGCGAGAACCGCATGATTCTGCTCGCCTCGCAGAAGGATTTGGACAAGGAGGAGCCGGCGGGCGAAGACCTCTACCAGATTGGCACAGTCGCCGTCATCATGCGTATGCTCAAGCTGCCCGACGGGCGCATACGCATCCTCGTCCAGGGGCTCGCGCGCGCGCGCATCGAATCGGTCGAAGTCTCTGGAGAATACCTGCGCGCGCGCTTGCAAGTCGTGCAGGAGACGACCACGCCTGAGCGCTCGCTCGAAGTCGAAGCCTTGATTCGCAACGTGCGCGCCTCGATGGAGAAGGCCGCCAACCTCGGCAAGAACATCTCGCCCGAGGTGATGGCGATTATCGCCAACCTGGACGACGCTGGGAGACTGGCGGATTTGTCCGCCTCGAATCTCGAACTGAAAGTCGAGGACGCGCAGAGCGTGCTCGACATCGCGGACACGACCGCCCGCCTCAGGCGCGTCAACGAGCTTCTCAACAAAGAGATCGAAGTCCTCACCGTCCAGCAGGAGATCAACACGCAGGCGCGCGCCGACATTGACCGCTCGCAGCGCGAGTTCTACCTGCGCCAGCAGTTGAAGGCCATCCAGTCGGAACTCGGCGAAGGCAACGAGCTGGCGGAAGAGATAGCGCAGTTGCGCGAGAAGATTGAGGCGGCGAAGATGCCGAAGCCTGCGGAGGAGGAGGCGCTCAGGCAGTTGAAGAAGTTGGAGCGCATGCACCCGGACGCGGCCGAGACGGCGACGCTTCGCAACTGGATGGAGATTATGACCGACCTTCCGTGGTCGAAAGCTTCGTCCGACAACCTCGATTTAATCAAGGCTCAGCGCATTCTGGACGAAGACCACTACGGGCTTGAGAAGGTCAAGGAGCGCATCGTGGAGGCGCTCGCCGTCCGCAAGTTAAAAGAGAAGCCGAAGGGCTCCATCCTCTGCCTCGTCGGCCCGCCGGGCGTCGGCAAGACATCTCTGGGCAAGTCCATCGCCCGCGCGCTCGACCGCAAGTTCATGCGCCTGTCTTTGGGCGGCGTACATGACGAGGCGGAGATTCGCGGCCACCGCCGCACCTACGTCGGCGCGATGCCGGGCCGCATCATACAGGCCGTGCAGCAGGCCGGGACGAACAACCCGCTCATCATGCTCGACGAGATTGACAAGGTCGGCGCTGACTTTCGCGGCGACCCGTCGTCGGCGCTCCTCGAAGTCTTAGACCCGGAGCAGAACAACAATTTCCGCGACAACTACCTGGGCGTCACCTTCGATCTGTCGAACGTGATGTTCATGACGACGGCCAACGTGCTCGACACCATCCAGCCCGCGCTGCGCGACCGCATGGAGGTGATTCGGCTCGCGGGCTATACGGAGGAAGAGAAGCGCGAGATCGCGCGCCGCCACCTCCTGCCGAAGCAGTTGGAGGAGAACGGCATCACGGCGCGCGACCTGCACATCTCGAAGACGGCGCTCGCGTCCATCATCCTGCTGTACACGCAGGAGGCGGGCTTGCGCCAGTTGGAGCGCGAGATTGGCACAATCTGCCGCAAGGTCGCGCGGCGCATCGCCGAAGGGCACAAGGGGACTGTGCGCGTCTCTTTGAAGAATTTGCACGAGTTCCTGGGAGCGCCCAAAGTGATGCCGGACGAGGTCTTGAAGAAGGATCAGGTCGGAGTCGCCACGGGCCTCGCATGGACGGCCGTCGGCGGCGACGTGCTTTTCATAGAGGCGCTGAGGATGAAAGGCAAGGGGAATCTGGTCTTGACGGGCCAGCTCGGCGAAGTCATGCGCGAATCCGCGCAGGCCGCCTATTCCTACGCCAAATCGCGCGCACGCGAATTAGAGATTGCCGAAGAGGATTTCGACAACTACGACCTGCACATACACATTCCAGAGGGCGCGATTCCGAAGGACGGCCCCTCGGCGGGAATCACCCTGGCGACGGCGATGGTTTCGGCGCTCTCGCAACGGCCCATCCGCAAAGACGTGGCGATGACCGGGGAAATCACGCTGCGCGGCAACGTCCTGCCGGTCGGCGGGGTCAAGGAGAAGGTCCTGGCGGCGCGCCGCGCGCGGGTTTCGACCATCATCCTGCCGCAACTCAACCGCCGCGACATGGACGAGGTGCCGAAAGAGCTTTTCGGCGACATCCGTTTCGTCTTCGCGGACAACGTCCGTCAGGTCTTCCGCGAGGCGCTCAAGGACAAGGTCGTGCCGCCCGCGGCGACACCCGCCCGCCCGGCCCGCATGCCGCAGGTGGCCTCCCCGCGCCCGGCCTGAAAACGCGGCCGAAAAACTGCCCCGAAACAGGCGGTTTTCCGCAACTATTTCAGCACTTACGGCGCTTAAAAAATCCCACGGGGCGGCACAACCTGCCGCCCCGTAGGTGCATCTTTATAAGCACTGGCGAGGCGGTTTTAAGTGGAAAATCTTACCGCTTCGCCTTCTATTTTAAGTGGTGATTTGTTTGACACTGCGGAAAATCGTGTGATAACCTCCGCTAACTGTCGGCTCGCACAGTTGGCCCTGCCCAGCGGGCTCTGGTCAATAAAGGAACTTTTACAAGCCCCTCGCGTTAGTTTTTGTGGATGCCGCTCGCGCGCGACTCTCTTCGGGGACCGGGTCGCCGCAGTCGTGGATTCGCCCTAAGCCTCGTAAGTAAGGAGAAGAGACGATTGATGACAACGAGCTTCCCCCGCGTAATCATTCGCGCCGCCCTAATCGCGGCGCTCGCGCTACCTGCCACTAACGTTTTCGCACAAATGGGGTCGTCGGCGCGCTCCATCCCGACCGAGATCGAGAAGATGGATGTCCGCGTCGCGCAGGTCATCACGCAGGCCGAGGCCCGCTTCAAAGAGGGCGAGCTGCACCTGAAGGCGGGCGAGCGCCTGCAAGCCCGCGAGAAGTTCGACCGTGCCGTGGACACCATCCTTGAGTCCGGCCTCGACGTGCGCGCCAGCCAGAAGCTACAGACCTACTACCTCGAATTAGTCGAGCGCGTCTTCCGCCTCGAAGTCCCGCAACAGCAGGTGACCCCGCGCACGGACCTCGCGCAGACCAACGTCCAGGCCAACTACACGGGCCAGTCCCAGCAGGACGACCAGGAGGAGCCGGAGATTGGCTTCAAGCAGCAGAAATTCGAGCCTGCGGCGGGCGACATGTACGCCAAGCTCGTCATCACTCCCGAAGAGGAAGTGGTTAACCCGGACGACGTTGCCCAAATCGAACTCGACAAGAACATCCTCGATTTCCCGATTGAGACGAACGCGCTCATCCAGCAGTACATCAACTTCTTCCAGGGTCGCGGGCGCTCGACAATGGAAGTCGGCATCCGCCGCTCGGGCCAGTTCATGCAGATGGCCCGCAAGATTTTCCGCGAAGAGGGCGTGCCCGAGGACATCACCTGGCTCGGCCAGGTCGAGAGCGGTTGGCGTCCGAAGGCCCAGTCGTGGGCCGCGGCCTCCGGCCTCTGGCAGTTCATTCCGGGCACCGGCCGCACCTACGGCCTGCGCCAGACCGCCTGGATTGACGAGCGCAACAGTATTGAGAAGGCGACGCGCGCCTCCGCACGTTACCTGAAAGACCTCTACAACCACTTCGGCGACTGGCAGCTTGCGATGGCCGCCTACAACACGGGCCAGGGCAACATTGACCGCGCCATCGCGCGTGCGGGCTCCCGCAGCTACTGGAAGATTTTCCCGTACATCGCGCAGGAGACGCGCAACTACGTTCCCGCTATCCTGGCGACGATGCTGATCGCGAAGAATCCTGAGAAGTACGGCTTCAAGGGCGTCCGCCCCGACGCGCCGCTCTCTTACGACGTGGTCGAAGTGCCGACGGCGACCAGCCTGCAACTCATCGCGCAGGCGACTAACACGAGCCTCGACTACGTGCGTATGCTCAACCCTGAACTCAGGCGCGACGTGACGCCGCGCGGCGAGGCTTACAAGGTGCGCATCCCGGGGGGCAAGGCCGACCAGTTCGTCGCCGCGCTGAAGGGCATCC
>DATFCB010000307.1:0-2087 GCA_035253525.1 Pyrinomonadaceae bacterium
TGAAACGATTCTGTGTATCAACGACTACGGTCGTTGAAACGATTCTGTGTATCAACGACTACGGTCGTCACATTTGCGCCGCGCAGCGCCAAGCCCGCGCGCGCCAGCTCTTCGTCAATCACACGCCTACGCGAAACGCGGTTGAGGCTCTCACTCTGCCTCAACGAGACGTTGGCCCGCCCGTCCGTGAAAAGTAGAAGGACAATCTGTTGTCCCGCATCACGCCGCCGCTCGTGCCGCGCGATTTCAAGCGCACCCGTGAGCCCCGCCGCGAGCGGAGTCGCGCCCCCTACTCCCAGGCCGTCAAGCACGCCCCTGGCGCGCGCAGCGCTCCCGCTCGGCCTGAGCGAAACTAACGCCCCACGGCCGCGAAAACTGACCACCGCCACACGGTCGCGCTTGACGTATGACTGCCTGAGCAACTGCACGAGCGCACCCTTCGCCTGCGCGATTCTGTTGAGCGCCATGCTCCCCGACGCGTCCACCGCGAAGATGAAGAGCGTGCCCGCCTTTCGATTGAAACGCTTGTAACGAAGGGAATGAGACGCGGAGATACGGTGAGGCGGCGACGCGGCGATTGATTGTTCTTCTCCGTGTCCACGCGTCCACGCGTCCACGCGTCGCGTCTCTTGCGCTGCCGCACGCAGCGTCGCGTCGAGCGCGATTTTTGCGCCGGGCGTTTTGGCCTGGACGGCTCGCGTGTAGCGACCGCGCCGCGTGTCGTCCGAGCTTCGTCGCGCCTGTTCGCGCCGCCGCGACGAACGCGTCTGGGTGGTTCGCACGCGCTCCGTGCGCGGGGTAGAGTCCGTAGAGATTTCCGGCAAGCGTGCGCCCGGTGCGGGAGGTGTGTCGCGCGCTGGAGGCTCATCGCTCCCGGAAAATTCATCGCGGGCTTCGTGGCGCTTGCCGCCGCCGCCAGCCCCGTTGCCGCCCGCTGAAGGACCCGGCTCGTCTTCGCCGGGCGAGCGTCCCGCCTGCTTCTTGTCGTCTACGCCCTGCGGGAACAAATTGTCTAGTTGTTGTTGCAAGGCCGCGCCGCTCCCGGTCTGTTCGAGCGGGTCGCGGCGCAGGCGGTGCCGTAGCGCCATCGTCGCCACGCGGCGCACGTCGTCGGCGGAGACGGCCTTGTGCCCTTCCAACGCGGCGAGGGCGCGCGCCGCACGCGCGATGGTCAGTTCGCCCCTGTGGCCGTCAACCTTGAGCTGCACGCAGAGTTCCGCGATGCGCCTGAGGATGTCGCGCGACAGCAGCACCTGATGAAGCCGTGCGCGCGCGCGTGTGATTCTTCGTTTCAAACTTTCCTGCTCGCCCGCGGCGCGCGCGCGAAAGGCTTCGGGGTCGCGGTCGAACGCGTCGCGCCGCTCGACGACGCTGACGCGTTCCAACGCATCATTCGTGGTCGTAACTTCGACGTTCAGACCGAAACGGTCTAGCAGTTGCGGACGAAGCTCCCCTTCTTCGGGGTTGCCGGAGCCGACGAGGACGAAGCGCGCGGGGTGCTCGATTGACATGCCTTCGCGCTCGACGAGGTTGCGGCCCGTGACCGCCACGTCGAGCAGCAAGTCAATCAGGTGATCGTCGAGCAGGTTCACTTCGTCTATGTAGAGGAAGCCTCGGTTCGCGCGCGCGAGCAACCCCGGCTCGAAAGTCTTGACGCCCTCGGCGAGCGCGCGCTCCATGTTGAGAGAGCCGCAGACGCGGTCTTCAGTCGCGCCTAAAGGTAGCTCCGCAACCGGCACGGCCACGCGCTCGCGCGTGAGCTTCTCGCCTGAGGCTATGCGCGCGTCGCAATCGTCGCAGAGGTTCGTCTCGTTCGCAGCGTCGCAGTTGTAGAGGCAGCCGCGCACTCGCTCTATCTTCGGCAGGAGGTCCGCGAGAGCGCGCACCGCCGTAGACTTGCCCGTCCCGCGATGGCCCATAATCAGCACGCCGCCGATTGATGCGTCAATCACGTTGAGCAGGAGCGCGAGCTTCATCTCCTCCTGCCCGACGATTGCCGTGAAGGGGTAGACCGGCGGCCGATTTTTGTGACGGTTTCTCAAGGCTCGATTGACATGCGCAGGACGTTGGTCATCGGCTGGCGCTCG
>DATFCB010000308.1:0-3388 GCA_035253525.1 Pyrinomonadaceae bacterium
GCGACGTGGTGTGACCCTTGCCGGGACGAGTTTCCAGACCTCATCCAGATTTATAAGAATTACAAACCGCGTGGCCTGGAATTCGTCACCGTCTCGCTCGACGACGCGGCCGAGATAGAAACCTCTGTGCCGGAATTTCTCAGGCAGATGCACGCCGAGATGCCCGCCTACCTTTTGAAGGTGCCCGACCCGGAGCCTGCGATTAAAATGCTTGACGAGACGTGGGGCGGCGGCTTGCCCGCAACCTTCCTCTTCGACGCCCGGGGACAAGTCGTCTTCAAGCACATGGGCCGCATCAAGCCCGCCGAACTGCGCGCCGCGCTCGAAAAGACAGTGACAAGTGACAAGTGACAGGTGACGAGTTAGAATCCTCTTGCTCGTCACTTATCACTCTTAACTTATCACTGCTCTTATGATCACTCCCGAAGTAGTCTCCGCACACAACCTGACCGAGGAAGAATTCGCACGCATCGAGGAGTTGCTGGGCCGCGAGCCCACGTTTGCCGAACTCGGCATCTTCTCCGTGATGTGGTCCGAGCACTGCTCGTACAAGTCCTCGCGCGTACACCTGAAGAGGCTGCCCACTACCGGCGAGCGCGTCATCGTCCCGCCGGGCGAGAACGCGGGCGTCGTTGACGTGGGCGACGGGTGGTGCGCCGCCTTCAAGGTCGAGTCGCACAATCATCCTTCCTTCATAGAGCCTTTCCAGGGCGCGGCCACGGGCGTCGGCGGCATCCTGCGCGACATCTTCACGATGGGCGCGCGTCCGCTCGCCTCCATGAACAGCCTGCGCTTCGGCTCGCTCGCTCACGCGCAACACGGGCGGCGCAATCGCTCTCTGCTCGCGGGCGTGGTCGCCGGCATCGCGCACTACGGCAACGCGTTCGGGGTGGCGACCGTCGGCGGCGAAGTCGCGTTTGACGACGCTTACGCGTTGAACCCTTTGGTCAACGCTTTCGCCTTGGGCCTTGTGCGTCACGACCAGATTTTCTTCGGCAAGGCGACGGGCGTGGGCAATCCTGTCCTCTACGTCGGCGCGAAGACGGGGCGCGACGGGATACACGGGGCGACGATGGCGTCTGCGGAGTTTGACGAGGAGGCGCTTGAGAAGCGGCCGACCGTGCAGGTGGGCGATCCCTTTCTGGAAAAACTTCTGCTCGAAGCCTGCCTCGAAGCGATGCGGAGCGGCGCGGTCGCCGGGATTCAGGACATGGGCGCGGCGGGGCTGACTTCGTCCTCGTGCGAGATGGCGGCGCGCGCTGGCACGGGGATCGAACTCGACCTCAGTCTGGTGCCGCAGCGCGAGCAGGGGATGACTGCGTATGAGATGCTGCTGTCGGAATCACAGGAGCGCATGTTGATCGTCGCGCACCGCGGGCGCGAGCGCGAGGTCGTGGACATCTTCCGCAAGTGGGACCTGGACGCCGTCGTCATCGGCCGCGTGCAGGAGGGCGGCCACATGCGCGTCATACACTCTGGCGAGGTCGTGGCGGACATCCCCGTCAGCGCGCTCACGGACGAAGCGCCCAAATACGAAAGGCCGATGAAGGGAAGGGATGAGGGCGGCAGCGTGAGGGATGAAGAAGACGCTCTCGTGGATATGCTTTCTTCATCGCCCGCGGCTTCTTCGCTCAATGCGGATGAGGATTTCAACGACTCTCTGCTGCGTCTCATCTCTGCGCCGAACATCGCGTCGAAGGAGTGGGTCTACAGGCAGTACGACCACATGGTGAGGACGAATACGGCGGTGCTGCCGGGGGCTGACGCGGCGGTCGTGCGGATTAAGGAGACGCGCCGCGCGCTGGCGATGTGTCTGGACGGGAACGGGCGCTACTGCGCGGCGGACCCGCGCGAGGGCGCGAAGTTGATCGTGGCGGAGGCCGCGCGCAACGTCGTGTGCACGGGCGCGCGTCCCCTTGCGATCACGAACTGCCTGAACTTCGCTTCGCCCGAGAGGCCCGAGGTGATGTGGTCCTTCTCGGAGGTGATTGACGGCATGGCCGAGGCGTGCCGCGCGTTCCAGACGCCGGTCGTCTCCGGCAACGTCTCCTTCTACAACGAGACCGAAGGGCGCGGCATCCTGCCCACACCCGTCATAGGCATGGTCGGGTTAGTCAACGACGTGCGGCGCGTCGTCCAGCACGGCTTCAAAGGCACGGGCGACATCATCGCGCTGCTGGGGACGACGCGCGACGACCTTTCTATCAGCGAGTACGCCGCGACCATCGAAGGGCGTACGACCCATGAGATGATTCAGGAGGGGCGCGTGCCCGCGCTCGACCTTGAGCATGAAAGGGCAGTGCAGGAGGCGTGTCTTCAGGGGGCCGAGGCGGGGCTGCTGCGCTCCGCGCACGACTGTTCGGACGGCGGGCTTTGTATCGCCGTCGCCGAAAGTTGTTTCTCCTCGCTCAACCGCGAGGGCGTGGGCGCGGAGATTGATCTGACGGGAACGCTGCCTACGCGCGCGCGGCTCTTCAGCGAGTCGCCGTCGCGCATCATCGTGAGTTTCGACGAGGCTGCGCTCGGGCCTTTGGAAGAGATCGCTGCGCGCGCAGGGGCTCCCCTCACTATCTTAGGGCGAACCGGCGGCGACCGCCTCGTCATCAAAGCGGACGGCGAGGAAGTAGTCAACGTCGGCCTCGCCGAACTCGAAACGGCCTGGCGCACGTCGCTCGCGACCGAATTGCGCGCCGAAGTGATGGCCGCTGCCGCCGAATAATGTCGGAAAGGAATTAAGACCTTAGATGAAGCGAGCGGTGTTTGTCCTGACAATACTTTTCTTGCTCGCGCACAACGCACAGGCGCAGATTGGCGGCAC
Organism: Pyrinomonadaceae bacterium; assembly: GCA_035253525.1. Classification (GTDB taxonomy): domain Bacteria; phylum Acidobacteriota; class Blastocatellia; order Pyrinomonadales; family Pyrinomonadaceae; genus QHXM01. The sequence goes on from DATFCB010000308.1 coordinate 2,819, forward strand.
GCCGAAGAAGCCGCCGGCCGACCCGCGCGTCCGCCTGGCCCTTGAGCAACTCGGCTACAAGTACGAGTTGACGGAGGAGAACGAGTACAGGCTCTTCCCGATAGAGACAGAGCCTGCGGGGACGAGCGCGAACGGCAAGCCCACCTACCGTAGCCAACTCGTTTACGTCAACTCCGCGACGGAGCCCTACGGCTCGCTCGAAATCCGGGAGGTCTGGTCACCTGCCTTCTACTCGGCCGGGCCGCTCTCGTCCGCCCTCGCCAACCGCCTGCTGCGTGAGAATAATTCCGTCAAATTCGGGGCCTGGCGCGTGGAGGTGCAGCAACCCTCCGGCAAATACCTGGCGATGTTCGCGGCCCAGATTGCCGCCGACAGCGACACGGAAGCGCTCCGGCTCGCAATCAAAAGCGTCATGCTTATCGCCGACCGCATGGAAAAAGAGCTGACGGGGAAAGACGACTACTGAAGAAGGGATGAGGGATGAGGGATGAGGGATGAAAGGGGCGAGTGAACCGCTCACTGAATCTTTGATTCAACGAGCTTTCACTTCATCCCTCATCTCTCTGCCCT
>DATFCB010000309.1:0-5821 GCA_035253525.1 Pyrinomonadaceae bacterium
TCAGAGGCAAAACCGTCATGGAAAAGTTTTTCGCCGCCGTCCGCAACATGTTTCAGGTCCCGGACCTGCGCAAGCGCATCTTTTTTACGCTCGGCCTGCTCGCCATCTATCGCATCGGCGCGCATATCACCGCGCCCGGCATCAACAAGGCGCGGCTCGAAGAAGTCTGGGCAGATGTCGGCAACACGTTGCTCGGCGTCCTTGACCTCTTCTCCGGCGGCAACTTCCGCACGATCTCCGTCTTCGCGCTCGGCGTGACGCCTTACATCACGGCCTCGATCATCCTGCAACTGATGACGGTCGTCTCGCCGCAACTGAAGAAGTTGCAGGAAGAGGGCGAGATGGGGCGGCAGAAGATTAACCAGTGGACGCGCTACCTGACGGTGGGCCTGGCCGCCATCCAGACCTTCTTCGTCGCGAACTGGTTGCAGTACAACGGCGTCGCCATCAACCCCGGCAAAGGGTTTCTCATCGGGACGGCGCTGACTTTGACTACTGGCACAATTTTCGTGATGTGGCTCGGCGAGCAGATCACGGAGCGCGGCGTTGGCAACGGCATCTCGCTGCTCATCTTCGCAGGCATCGTCATCGGGCTGCCGAACGGCGTCGGCCAGGTGACGGCCCGCCTGAGCGGCGGCGACCCGATGGCGACCATCGGCGTCATCGCGCTCGTCATCGCGCTCATCGCGCTCATCGCGTTTATCGTCTTCGTCGAGTCGGGGCGGCGCAAGATCGCCGTCAGCTACGCCAAGCGGCACGTCGGGCGTCAGATGGTCGGCGGCCAGCAGACGACCATGCCGCTCAAGGTCAACATGGCGGGCGTCATCCCCGTCATCTTCGCCTCAAGCGTGTTGGCGATGCCGCAGAGTTTGTTCTCCGCCTTCCCGCCGGACCCGGCCAACCCGAATTCGTTGTGGGCCAAAGTCTACACCTTCTTCCAGCAGTTTCACGGCGGCGACCCCTACTACGAGTTGATCTTCGTCACGCTCATCATCTTCTTCACGTTCTTCTACGTCTCCATCGTCTTCAACGTGGAGGAGGTAGCCGACAACCTGCGCAAGCACGGCGGGTTCATGCCGGGCATCCGCCCCGGACGGGCGACGGCCGAGTACCTGCGCACGATCCTGACGAGGCTGACGATTGTCGGCGCGGTCTACCTGGCGTTCGTCGCGCTGGTCCCGCAGATTATGCTGAGCGGGTTCCGCGTGCAGCGGTTGCCGTTCATCGGCGAGTCGCTCTACAACTTCTTCATGGCGACTCCGGGGCTGAGCTGGATACCCGAAGGGATGCACTACCAATTCTACTTCGGCGGGACTTCCCTTTTGATTCTTGTCGGCGTGGCGATGGACACCGTCGCGCAGATCGAGGCACAACTGGTGATGCGCAACTACGAGGGCTTCCTCGGAGGCGGGAGCCGACTGCGCGGGCGCAGAGCATAAGAGTCGTGATAAGTGATAAGTGATTAAGTGATAAGTTAAAGCCTTATCTCATCACTTATCACTTATTACTTATCACTTTATGTCGAAAATTATCGTCTTGATGGGCGCGCCGGGCGCGGGGAAGGGGACGCAGGCGCGGCTCCTTCAAGAGCGTTTGGGGCTGCCGCAGATTTCGACGGGCGATATGTTCCGCGCGCTGAAGGAGGAGAAGACGCCCCTGGCCGAAGAGGTGCGCGAGATAATGAAGGCCGGGAAACTCGTCCCGGACGACGTGACCATTCGGGCCGTGCGCGAACGCACCGGGCGGGAGGACTGCGAGCGCGGCTACATCCTCGACGGTTTCCCGCGCACGCCGGCACAGGCCGCGATGCTTGAGAAGTTGGCCGCCGAGCAGGGCAAGAGCATTCAGCCGATTCTGGTGGACGTGCCGCTGGACATCCTTGAGCGGCGCATGGTCGGTCGCCGCTCCTGCCCCGTCTGCGGCGAGATTTACAACATCTATTCGAGGCCGCCGAAGGTGGACAACGTCTGTGACCTGCACCCGGAGGCGCAGCTCAAGCACCGCGCCGACGACAATCCAGAGACGGTGCACGCGCGGCTCGCCACTTTCCACGAGCAGACGCGGCCGCTGCTGGACTATTACGAGGCGTCGAACCGCCTGCACCGCGTTGACGGCACACGCGACCCGGAGGCCATCTACGCGGACATCGAAAGGATAGTGATAAGTGATGAGCGATAAGTGATAAGCAAAACCGCTTGTCTTTACTTATCACTTATCACTTATCCCTCATCACTTGTTTATGATTATTGGGAAGTCCAGAAAAGAGTTGGAGAAGATGCGCGCCGCAGGGCAGTTGGTCGGGCGCGTGCTTCAGGAGTTGCGCCGGATGGTGGAGCCCGGCGTGACGACGCTCGACGTGGACCGCGCCGCGGAGCGCATGATCCGCGATGCCGGGGCGCTCCCGACCTTTAAGGGGTACCATGGCTTCCCCTACTCCATCTGCGCCTCCGTCAACGAGCAGGTCGTCCACGGCTTCCCGTCCGACTACGCGCTCAAGGAAGGCGACATCTTCTCGATTGATGTCGGCGCGACCCTGCACGGGTACGTCGGCGACACGGCGACGACCGTGCCCGTGGGCCAAGTCCACCCGGAGCTTTTGCAGCTCATACGCGTCACCCAAGAATGCCTTGAGCGCGCCATCGAACAGTGCCGGGAGGGCCGACACCTGGGCGACATAGGCTGGGCCGTCCAGAGCCACGCCGAGGCGCACGGCTACGGGGTCGTGCGCGAGTACGTGGGGCACGGCATCGGGCGTCGTATGCACGAGGATCCGCAGATTCCGAACTACGGGATGCCGGGTAAGGGCGCGAAGATAAGAAAGGGCTACGTTTTCGCCGTCGAGCCTATGATAAATTTGGGCACGCACCAGACCAAAGTCCTCAAGGACGGCTGGACGGTCGTGACCCTGGACGGGCGCGCGAGCGCGCACTGCGAACACACTATCGCCATCACGGAGAACGGCCCCGAAGTCTTCACGCGTGTGGTCGAGGCCGAGCCGGAGCGCGCGGAAATGGTAGGCGCGTAAGGCGGCGCGCGGCTTGGCAAAGATTGTTGGCCTGTGCTAATATGTGCAGTTTGCGAGTGGGCGCAAAATTCTAACTGTAGAGGTTATGGCGAAGGAAGAAGCGATTGAAGTCATGGCGAAGGTCCTTGAGACCCTGCCGAACGCGATGTTCCGCGTCGAGTTGGAGGACAACCAGCATCAGGTGCTGGCACACATCTCCGGCAAGATGCGCAAGCACTTCATACGCATCCTTCCAGGCGACCGCGTGCTCGTAGAGCTTTCACCCTACGATCTCAACCGCGGCCGAATTACTTATCGCTACAAATAAGCGCCGGGAAAAGGCGAAGGGGCTAGGCAATGAAGGTACGGGCTTCAGTCAAAAAGATGTGCGACAACTGCAAGATCATCCACCGCAAAGGCGTGGTGCGCGTGATCTGCACCAACCCGAAGCACAAACAGCGGCAGGGATAAAGAAGCGGCGGCCCGAAGTGTACGGGCCGGCGGTGTGTAAAGCATTAATCGGAGAATAAAAGAAAATGGCTCGTGTAGCTGGTGTTGATCTTCCGCCGAACAAGCGGGCGCAGATCGGGCTGACATACATTTACGGTATCGGGCGCTCGCGCGCGACCTCGATTTTGAACGAGGCGCAGGTCAGCGTTGACACGCGCGTGCGTGACTTGAGCGAGGACGAGTTGGGCCGCATCCGCTCCATCCTCGACGCGCAGGGCGAGATTGAGGGCGACCTGCGCAAGCGCGTGCAGATGGACATCAAGCGCTTGATGGATATCGGCGCTTACCGCGGCTTGCGCCACCGCCGCGGCCTCCCCGTCCGCGGGCAGCGGACGCACACCAACGCGCGCACCCGCAAGGGACCGCGCCGCGCAACCATCGCGAAGAAGAAGGCCCCTGGCAAGAAGTAAGAGAAGTAATCAGCAGTCAGTGATCAGTTATCAGCAAAAACTGAAAACTGACAACTGATTGCTAATTACTGACTACTGATAACTGATTACTGAATTATGGCAAAAGCAGCAGGCGGAAAAAAGAAGGTCTTTCGGAAGAAAGAGAAGAAGAATATCCCGAGCGGGATTGCGTACATCGCGGCGTCGTTCAACAACACGATGATCTCGATTACCGATCTTGAGGGGAACCTGGTCGCGCAGTCCTCGTCGGGCGCGCGTGGTTTCCGCGGCTCGCGCAAGGGGACGCCTTTCGCCGCCCAGCAGGCGGCGTGGGAGGCGGCAAAGAAGGCGCAGGAGGCCGGGATGACTCAGTGCGAGGTTCGCGTCAAAGGCCCAGGCGGCGGGCGCGAGTCGGCGATTCGCGCGATCAACAACGCGGGCATCCGCGTCACGGTCATCCGCGACACCACGCCTATCCCGCACAACGGCTGCCGCCCGCCGAAGCGTCGTAGAGTGTAGTAGTGCGGTGATAAGTGATAAGTGATGAGTGATAAGTAAAAGCAGCGGTTCTTTCTTATCACTTATCACTCATCACTTATCACTGTTTTTATAAACCTAAAGGACGAAGGGCGAGCGCCGAGAGTGCGCGGCCTGTAAACTTTTCCGTCCGGCGAGAGGGCCGGACCGGAGGCAAAAAAGAGAGTGGCTAGGTATAGAGACGCGGTGTGCCGTTTGTGCCGCCGCGAAGGTGCAAAACTTTTCCTGAAGGGCGACCGTTGTTACAAGCCTTCCTGTCCGATTGAGAAGCGCGGCACGCAGCCGCCCGGACAGCACGGCAATTCGATGCGGCGCGGCAAGGCGCTCGTCGGTTACGGCCAGCAGTTGCGCGAGAAGCAGAAGGTCAAGCGCATTTACTTCATCCTCGAAGGACAGTTCCGCAACTACTTCGAGAAGGCCGCGCGCCAGAAGGGCATCACGGGCGAGAACTTGTTGTTCCTGCTCGAACGCCGACTGGATAACGCGGTCTATCGCGCGGGCTTTTCGACTTCGCGTCGTCAGGCGCGCCAGCTCGTCAATCACGGCCACATCGAAGTCAACGGGCGCAAGGTTGATATCCCCTCCTTCCAGGTGAAGGCGGGTGACACGATCACGGTCAAAGAGGCCAGCCGGAAGAATCCGCACATAGAGGGCGCATGGCAGACGGCTGCGGGCCGCGGCCGCCCCTCCTGGATTGTCCCGGCCGACGGCGCGGACATGAGCGCACGCGTTGAAACTTTGCCGACGCGCGCGGACATTGACCGCTCGATCAACGAGCAACTGATCGTCGAGCTTTATAGCAAGTAACCGAGTACAGGTGAGCCGGGGGCGGAGTGCGTCTTAGACGCACGCGTCGCTCCTGGCCGCCGTGCATTTTATAGTTTTATTCCCGAATCGAAACATTATGGCTATGGATCAAAACAATCTCTGGACAGGATTTCAGATGCCGCGCCGCCTGGCGGCCGACGCCGACACGATGACGGACCGCTACGGCCGGTTCTCCGCGCAGCCCTTCGAGCGCGGCTTCGGCACCACCGTCGGCAACTCTTTGCGCCGTGCGCTGCTCTCTTCCATCGAGGGCGCGGCCATCACGGCCGTCAAGATCGAGGGGGTCGAGCACGAGTTCTCTTCGATCAACGGCGTGGTCGAGGACGCGACCGACGTGATCCTGAATCTGAAGCAGGTGCCCTTCAAGCTGCACGGCGGCGAGGCGAAGACCCTGACGATCAACAAGGAGGGCGCGGGCGAAGTCACCTCCGCTGACATCGAGGCCGATGCGGATGTGGAAGTCCTCGACCCGAACGTCCACATTGCGACCGTCGGCGAGGGCGGGAGCCTAAGAATCGAGATGCGTCTCAAGCGCGGGCGCGGGTACGTCTCG
>DATFCB010000310.1:0-6111 GCA_035253525.1 Pyrinomonadaceae bacterium
ACGACGATTTCCTTCTCCCGCTCATGGGTCAACGACGAGCCGCGTCTGTACTTTCGTGCCTCCGGCGGTCGCGCCGATGTAGACAGACTTGGTCGCGGTGACGGCCTTGGTGCTAGTCGTAAAAGTTCCCCTAGTCGTTCCCGCAGGGATGACAAACTTCGTGGAGGCGGGCGACGCGACCAGAGCATTGGTGGTCGAAAGCGTGACAGGGAGTCCGCCCGCGGGCGCGGCGCATTGGAGCAGGACTGTGCCGGTTGCGACCTTGCCGCCTTTGATCGGATTGGGACTCAAGACCACGAGCGACGCCTTCGGGGAGTTGACCGTTAGCTGACGCGAGATGGTCGTCCCGCCGCCGGAGGCGACAACCGTGCCCGTCACCGCCGTTGTGACTCCCTTTGCGCTGAACTGGAAAGTGGCGCTTGTCTTCCCGGCGGGCACAAGCACGCTCGGCGGGAGGCTGGCCGCCGGATTGTTGTTCGTGAGCCTCACGAGCGTCCCGCCTGCGAGCGCGGGGGCGTCCACCGTCACGCGGCCCGTGTAGGTGCCGCACGAGTTGATGGTCATCGGCGCGCTCGTCATCGAGAGCAGGAAGTTAGAGAGCGACGGGTCCGTGTGTGTGACCGTCAGGTCCGCGTTCGAGATGTCGAAGAAGATGTTGCCGACGGCCTCGACCTTGATGCGCCCTTTGGTCGTGTCCACGTTCGGGATGGCGACGGACTCGGACCCGTCATTCGGCGTACTCGCAACGAGAACATATGGGAACGTATTGCCGCCGTCCGCCGAGAAGGAGATTTTGACGTTAGCCGCGTTGATGGGCGCGAGGTTCGTCTTCGCCACGTCCCACTTGACGGTCTGCGGCGCGCGGCCCATGAGCGAGGCTGACGCGTTCGGCCCTGTGACGACGAACGGGCCGGCCGTGCCGCTCACGTTGACCTGCATCATGTCCGCATTGATTCCGCCACCCACGGCTCGGTTGTCGCGCGCCACCACCTGAAACTTCATCGTTCGCGTCATCGAAGGCAAGTCTTCGCCCGTGATGCACGGATCGGCCGTGCCGCGCCCGCAGTCGTAATTCACGGGCGGCGTGTTCGCATTATTCAGGATGTACTTCAGGCTCGGGAACGTGCGCGTGGGATTGGTCGTGCCCTTGTATGAACGGAAGATGGGTCGAGCTTGATTGTCGTTGTCGTTGTCATTCGTTCCTCCGGCCGCCGCAGACGGGCCCAGGTCGTACTCTTCCCAGGTGTAGGTCAGCGGGTCGCCGTTCGGGTCTGCGCCCTTCGCCGTCAGCATGAACGGCGTGTTCGCGGGGATGTTGTAGTCGGCCCCGGCGTCAACCGTCGGCGCGGCGTTGTCCACGGCCGTCCGCGTGGAGCACCCGTTCGCGCCGCCGTGCGTGAAGGCGACCATCTCTTCAAGGCTCTTGACGTGGAAGTAGTCGTCACTGTGCGGCTGCAAGTCCTGCGTGCCGCAGATGCCCGCGTAGGCTTGAATGGTCGTGCCGCTGCCCGGCTCGTACGCTGACTCGGCCCCCTCGTTGCCGCCGCAGCTTCCGTCCGCGCCGTTGAAGGTGTGGTTGCCGCCGAACTGGTGGCCCATTTCGTGCGCGACGAAGTCTATGTCGAAGCCATCGCCCACGGGGTCGTCGAGTCCCGTGAAGCCCCCGGCGTTGGAACCGTCGGCGGGCACGCCGATCTCGCCCTTGTTGCAGACTGCTTCGAGGAACGCCACGCCGCCGAAGCCCGTGCTCATGACGTGGCCGATGTCGTAATTCTCTTCGCCGATGAGCGCGTCGCAGGCCACCTGATTCTCGACCAGCATGTCAATGCCGAGCGGGTTGTTCGAGTACGGGTCCGCGACCTGGTTCGTGAAAATCAGATTGCGCTCGTTGTTGACGAAAACCATGCGCACCGAAAGCTCGCGCTCGTAGACGCCGTTGACGCGATTCATCGTCGCCACCATCGCCGCGAACGCCTTGTCCTTCCTCACCTCGTCCGTGTCCAGGTCCGTCAGCGGGGCGAAGCGATCCACGTACTCGCCCGTGACGGCCAGCGCCAGGCGGTAGGTGCGGAGCGTGCCCGCCTGCTGGACGCCCGCTGCCGCGAGCGTAGCGTCCGTGCCGTCGTCCGGTGCGGCGGACGTGCCGGACTTGTTGCTCAGGTCGCCGAAGTGACACTCGAATCGTTTGTCGCCGCGCATGTTGTGCTTGAAGTAGCTGATGTGGTTGACGGTGTTGCCCCTGGCATAAGGGTCAAGGTAGATTGTGTCGCCCGCCGAAAGGATGATGCCGTGGAAGCCGGCCGAAGTGAGGCCGAAGCGCGCCGTCGCCGTCGGGTCGTCAATCCCCTGCCCGCGAAAAGTCTTCCACTCAGGGTAGCGCGCGGCGAGGCCCGGCTCCATGATGGGCGAGTTCTCGATGCGGAAGCGGCTCGTCTTCCCGTCAGGCATTGGCACAGAAAGAATTGTCTGCGTCTGCTTCGCGGCGGCCGTGAATTCGAGCGGTGCCTGGTTGAGAAGCTGCGTGAGCGCGCTCTTGTCGAGCCGCACGGTGCGGTAGGCGGCCGGCACAATCACGCGCTGGCCCGTCTGCACGATTGAGCTTTCGGCCACGTCCTGCCAGATGCCGCCGCTGATTGTCTGTGACGACGTGGGCGACGGCCTGAGCATCATCCCCCACAAGACGAGCAGCGCAATGAGCGCGCCCAACAGCACGTGTCTCTGCGATCTACGTAACTTCATAACCGTCTCCTTTTTCAACGATGAAACTCCGGCAGGGTCCTGTGTCCGCCACGGGGAAAGCAAGTAGCGCGACTGTTTTCAGAGGCGCGTGACGAACACCGTCACGCGCCTCTGAAGGAGATTGAGCGTTACCTGTCAACAATGAGCGCCGCGCCTGTCGTCACTCCGCCCGCTGTCGCCCTGATGGTCACGCGTTGGCTCGCGGTCACCTTCCTGGTCGAGATTGTGAACGTCCCTCTGTTGCTCGCGGCTGCGACCGTAATCTTTGTCACGGTCGGGTTCGCCACGGCCGGGTTGGTGGTCGTGAGCGTCACGACCATGCCGCCCGCGGGCGCGGCGCATTCGAGAATGACCGTGCCGGTCGCGCTCGCCCCGCCCTTGATGGGGTTGGGACTCAGGCTGAGCGAAGATGCCTTCGGCGGGTTGACCGTCAGGTCGCGCGAGACACTACTGAAGCCCGCGCTCGCGGTGACCGTGCCCGTCACGGGCTCGCCCTTCGACGCCTGAACCGTGTAGCTGAAAGCCTTCATGGTCGAACCCGCAGGGACGGTGACCGTCGCCGGGAAGGTCGCGCCCGGATGGCTCTCCTTGATTGTGACAACTGTGCCACCGGCGGGCGCTGGCCCATCGAGGACGACGCGACCCGTCCGCGTAGCCTGACAGCCGCCGACCGTCGGCGCGTCGAGCGTGAGGTCTTTCAGGCGCTCGCCGCCCGTCATGATGCGGCCCTCGCTCGTGAAGACCTGGAACTCTGCGGCGCGCACGTTCCTCGACTGCGGAATCATCTCCGACTCGGTCGGCACGTCCGGCGCGGGCGGACTCAGGACCGGCCCAGTCGCCAGGATGCCCGGCGGAATGCCCTGGCTCACGCAGTCGCTGTTGAGCGTCGGGTCGTTGTCCTGGTCGCCCTGGTAGAGCGGCTGGCCCGTGCACTGGTTGGTGACGACGCGAAACTGTACGTGCGTCGCCCTGGTCTGCGGCACGTCGAACGCGCGGAAGTTGAGGTGCGAGACGAGCGGGCGGAAGACGCCGCCAGGGAAAGCGTCCTCGGGGCTCGTATAAATTTCCTTGTAGCCCACGTCCGGGTTGCTGCAATTGTTGGTCGCACTGGCCGTGCAGACGAGGACTTTGAACTGGCGCAGCGCGGCGAGCCGCAACTGGCGGTTAAAGTCGCCGCCCGCGTCGTCCGCAGAGTAAGGGTGATTAATCGCGCTCACGACGACGCGGCTAAAGGTCTGCGGTCCCGTGCCGGCGAGCTTGACGACGACGCGGCGGCCCTCGACCGTGTTGGGCGAACTCTGTGTGCCGAGCGACGCCCAGTTGGTGTCCTCCGTGTCGTCAATCAAATTCTGGCGGTTGATGTCGTTTAACCCATCGCCGCTCGCGAGAGCGCCCTTTGATTTCGAGGCGCGGTTGGTCGGCATGGCGATGATGAGCGTCTGTGCGCCGACCGTTATCTTTCTGGTGAAGCGCATCAGCCCGTAGCCCTCTGCCTGCGCGATGAAGTCGTAGGTTCCGGGGGCGAGCTTCGCCGTGTCTGAAAGGATGGTCGAGCGCGGGTTGTTCGCGTCAAAGGCGGTCGCCGGGTCCGTGTCCGCAATCTGGCGCGAGCGCGCCTGGAATTGGCCCACGATGATACGCGCCTTGACGGGTGCGCCGTTCTCATCGAGCGCGATGGCCTTGAACGTCACCACGCCGCTAGACTCCTTCGGCGACTCGAAGCTCGGGATGGGCTGCGTGTCGTCGCCGCCGTCGCTGTAAGCTGTCCGGCCCATGCCGCGCCGCGCGAACGCCCCCCACAGCTCCTTCTGGTTCGCGCCATTGAAGCGCATCATGTCGGCGGCGAGATAAGCGTCGCGTGCGTCGAGCATGCTCGGGCTCGAAGGCATCAGCAGGAAGGCGTCAAACATGATCTGTATCCAGCGGCGGTTGCCGGGGCACTGATTGGCCTGACGCTTGCCGTCGGCGCATTCCTTTTGCAGCGCGGCGTTCGTCGCCGGGAACTGAGAGTTGTATTTCAAGACGAGCGCCTTGCGTATGTCGTAGCCGGTCGCGCTCCAGATTTCGCCGTCGGCGTGGACCTGCGGACCCGTCGTGTCGTAGCCGACGTTCGAGTAGTTGAGCGGGCTCTGGTTCATCGCGAAGTTGCGTATGCCCGTCACCTTGTTGCCCGTCACGTAAGCGCCGACCGAGAACGGGTTCTCGCCCGCGACGGGGACGAGCCCGTAGGCGTTCAGGTATTCCACGGCCACCTGGTCGGACCAGCTCTCGCCCATCGCCCCGCCCTGATGGCCGCCGATGCTCGCGTCCGGCCCGCCGATCATGCGGTTCGAGATGGCGTGCGTGTATTCGTGGCCGATGACGGACATGTCGTAGTCGCCGTCAACCATCGGCGGGTAGCCGGAGTTCGGAATCGGCTGCCACAGGTACATGTTCGTGATGGTCGGGACGCCGTCGTTGGCCGTGAACTGGTTGGCGTTGTTGCGGCCGAGAAAATCGGGATTGCCGCCGTCCGCGCCGCCCGCCTGCGCGTTGCCGATTTCGGGGTCGCCGTCGCCCTTGAAGTTGTTGACCGTTCCCCCCGCCGTGCTGTTCCCGAAGTTGTTATCCTGCATGTTGTAGTTCTCTTCAGTGAAGCCGAGCATGTAGGCGAAGTCGTGCATGCGGTTGTGCATCACGAAGAGGCTGGTCGTCGCGGCATCAATGTCGTTGCGCGTCGGCGAGGCAAAGACCGCCTGCGACGCCTTCTCCGTGTTCCATTGGTTCGTCCAGGGGAAGCTGTAATCGCGCGTCGGGCTGACGGGGCGATACTGCTCGCTCCCGAAGAGCGGGAAGGCCCAGCTCTCGCCGCTGATGGCGTTGTTGCCCTTAGTCGTCATCGTCGGCTGGTTCGTGCGGAAGTCGTAATCCCACGGGCCGCGCGAGGCCAGACTCTTGACCTCGACCTCGCAGCCGGGGACGGGGCTGCCGTTGACTTGGCTCACCCAGCAGACGGTCTTGCGCGTGTCGTTGCCGGAGCCGTCCGGGTTGGGCCAAAAAGCTTTCCACTTCGGCGGGTACGGCAGCGAGACGGCCGTGCTGTTCTGCGTGAACGTGCCGGCGTAGAGGAATGGCTCAGTCTGCGGGACCTCGTCGCTGATGAACGGGCAGACGCGGACCGTGTACTTGCCGGGCGCGACGCCATCCGCGGGGTTGTAAGTGACAGCCTCCGGGCTCGTACCTGCGTCCGCCGACGCGGCGACTTCCGTGCCGTTGTAGTCGAGGTGGATGACGATGTCGTTGGCGGGGTTGGCGGCCGACGCCGTGATGATGAGCTGCGTGCGGCCAGCGCCGACCTGAAAATCAGTACTGCCGCAAGCGTTGGGGTTCACA
>DATFCB010000311.1:0-34602 GCA_035253525.1 Pyrinomonadaceae bacterium
CGCCCATGACGACTAAGTCAACATCCTTGTCCGTCGCCAGCCTGACGATCTCCGCGTAAGGTCTCCCCTCGCTGATGTGCGTGATGGAGCGCCCGCCCGCCTCGCGCTCGAAAGTCGCCATCCTCTCCGAGACGTAATCGCGCAACTGTGACAGCTTGGGTCCCGCGCTCTCCGGGAACATCTCCGCCATCTGGTCCATGTAATCGCCTATCACGTAGACGACGTGCAGTTCCGCGCCCGTGCGGCCCGCGAACTCGGCCGCCGCCTGCGCGGCCATGAGCGAGGACGGGCGGAAGTTCGTCGCCAGCAGGATGCGATTCAGGCGAATCTCCGTGTTGCTTCCGCGATACTCCACGAAGTCGCGCTGCGGCGGGCGAATCGTCAGCACAGGGCACGGCGCTTCGGCGATAATCTCCTCGGCGGTCGAGCCCCACAGCGCGCGCGACAAACCCTTGCGCCCGTGCGTGACGATGGTCACCAGGTCAATGTTGAAGTCGCGCACGGCGCGCGCTATCTCCGGCGCAGGCTCGCCCTCTATGATGACGGGGTCCACCTCCAGCCCGTCGAGCAGCGGGTCGTTCAAGAGTTCCTTCACGTCCGCGCGCAACTGCTGAAGCCAATTCTTCTCCGTCTCCTCGAAGACGCGCTCGGGCAAGGTGAGCAGGTTGGCCGGCACGCTGCCCTGCTGCACGCTGAAGAGCACGACGCGCCCGCGCCCCTCGCGCGCAAACGCGGCCGCGTACTTGAGCGCCGCCCGCGCGTGCGGCGTGAAATCCGTCGGGAAGAGAATATTTTTGAATGGAAACATGTGAAGACATCGTAAATCGTGAATCGTAAATCGTAAATAGTAAAAACCGTCTTCGACGCTTTACGATTTACGATTCACGATTTACGTCTTTCCCTTTCTACATTTTTCCCCAGAGCATCAGGACACCGATGACGATGAAGGCCGAGGCGGCCAGCTTCTTAATCAAATCTTCGGGAATGTATTTGCCGAGCGCCGAGCCGACCGCGACGCCTATCAGGGAGACGAGCGCGAGCGCCAGCGCCGCCCCCAGAAAGACAGACAGCGGCGAGCGCGTCTGCGCAGCCAGCGTCAGCACGGCCAACTGCGTCTTATCGCCCATCTCCGCCAGAAACAACGTCCCGAAAGTAGTCCAGAATGCAGTCCATTTCAACATAATTTAGTTTCCAGTTTTCAGTTTTCAGTTTAGGGTTTTCACTGAAAACTGAAAACTGTTTTTACAAAACTCTTGTCCCCGCGATGCGGTCCAACTGGGGGGAGAATTTGAAACGCGCGAGGTGCGCCTGCTGGCGGCGGGCCAGCACCGCCAGTTCCAACGCGACGCGCTCGCGGACGCTGTTGGCGCGCGGGCCTGTGGAGATACGGCTGACGACGCGGCGCAGCGCTTCGCTGATGCCGGAGACGTAGGCGCGCGCCGTCGGCTTGGTGCGCAGCCAGACCTCGCTGTTGCCGTACTCGAAGCGCCCCGTTCCTGGGTCCAGGAACGGGTAATCGTCCGCCATCTCCCTGCACACCGCGCGGAAGACGCCCGCGAAATCCGCTCCCGTAGCGAGCGCCGCGCGCTCGATTGTCCCGATTAACTCTCCGCTGACGCGCACCAAATCGGACCAGTCCAGGTCTTCGGGCCGCAACTCCTCCGGCTCCTTCTGGGAGCGCGCGGGCGCGACCCAGGCAGGCGGCGCAGGCCCGAGACTCTTCTGCTCCGCGACGCGGCTGTGGTCGTAGACGTTGATGACGCCGCCGGGTTCGCGCGCGCGCACGAGCAGGCGCTTGAGCGCTTCTTCGCCTTCGGCCTGAAGGCCCGTCGCATGATTGGTCTCGCGCACGCGCGGCGGCTCTGTCCCGCCGAGGAACACGTCCGCCTCGTACTCGTCCAAGACGACGTGAATCCGCCCGGCGAAATAGCGCTCCTGCAAGTAGCGGACGAGCGCCGCCAGGTTGACGTAGGCCGTGTCAAGGTTCTCGTGAACCGGGCGCGACGTGACGCTTTGCTCTGACATGTGACAAGACCCTCTTGGGGATTTCGGCGGAGTCTAGCAAAGCGTCTCGGGAGCGTCAACGCGCATCCTCCGGCCGCAGGGGGACCGGCCTCGGCCGCAGCAGAGAGAGGACGACGGACGCGGCGATGACGGCGCAGATGATTCCGAGCGACCAGCTAATCGGAAACTTGCCGTCGAAAAGCTCGTTGAGCCAGACCATCTTGAGCCCGACGAAGACGAGCACCACGGCCAGCCCGTACTTGAGCAGGTAAAACTTGTCCACCGCGCCGGCCAGCATGAAGTAGAGCGAGCGCAGGCCGAGGATGGCGAAGATGTTCGACGTGAACACAATCAGCGGCTCGCTCGTCAGCGCGAAAATCGCTGGCACAGAATCCACCGCGAAGATCACGTCCGTCGCTTCGAGAAAAAGCAGGGCCACGAAAAGCGGCGTCGCCCACCTGCGGCCTTGCTCGCGCACGAAGAAGCGCGGCCCGTCGAGCTTCTTCGTCACGGGCACGAACCGGCGGAACAGGCGCAGGAGCAGGTTCTTCTCCGGGTCAACCTCCTTGTCGGGCGTGAACATCATCTTCAGGCCCGTGACGATCAGAAACGCGCCGAAGATGAGTATGACCCAGTGGTACTGCATCAGGAACGAGCCCATCGCGATGAAGATCGCGCGGAACAGGAGCGCGCCGAGGATGCCGTAGAAGAGCACGCGGTGCTGGTAGACGGCCGGGATGGCGAAGTAGCTGAAGACCAGCACGAAGACGAAAATGTTGTCCACCGAGAGCGACTTTTCGACAACGTAGCCGGTCAGAAACTCAAGGCCGACGCGGCTCGCGGCCGCCTGCGGGTCGAAGCCGGGCACGGCCATCAGGCGCGCGTCCTGCGGAAACTTCCACGCGGCATATTCGTAAAGTCCGTAGTTGAAGACGAGGGCGAGCGTGACCCAGACGACAGTCCAGACCGCAGACTCGCGGAAAGAAACAGCGTGCGCCTTGCGGTGAAAGACGCCCAGGTCGAGCGCCAGCAGCATGAGCACGAAGGCAATGAATCCGGCGTAGAACCACCAGTATTCCGCGAACGGAAAAAGTGTCACTTCCATTACAGAGTTCTCCTCAAGTCGTCCGGCGGGCAAAAAGAAAAGACCTTTCGCGCGCTTTGTGTGTGCCGCAAAAGGTCTCGATCCTTGCTCCGGTAAACCGAACCGCTTGGCGAGCGATTGTCCTGACGACTTACCGAACCCTGTTCTGGGTGATCTACTCCCCCGTTTTAGTTTGAGGTTTGATTATAAGGGGAGGATGCCAGCCGTCAAGCGCGCGGGCCGGATTTGACAGAAACGTGAAAACTGTTGCGTTGCAATCCACTCCTGTGACACACTCCGCCGCACGAAAAGTTAGCCCCTCACCGTAGTTCGTCTGACCGCTCTAAAATTTAGCAGTCTAATTGCGCGAGGGAGTTTGAGGACGTGATCGAAGTCACAGACATCGTCAAGCGGTACGGCCAGAACACCGTGCTCAACCACGCCACGTTCGAGATCAAGGAAGGACAACTGACGACCATCCTCGGCCCTTCGGGCTGCGGCAAGACGACCATGCTGCGCTGCATGAACCGGCTGGAGAAGTTCGACCGCGGCCGGCTCAACATCGGCGGCGTCGAAGTCGTCGGCACCGAGGATAAGAAGCTCTCGCCCGCCGAGGAGAAGGAGTTGACGCGGCGGCTGCGCGAGCGCGTCGGCATCGTCTTCCAGAATTTCAACCTCTTCCCGCACCTGACCGCGCTCGGCAACTGCGCGGAATCGCCGATGACCGTCAAAGGGATGCAGCGCGCGGAGGCCGAAGAGGTCGCGCGCCACTACCTGCACAAGGTCGGCCTCGCCGAGAAGGAGAATCACTACCCGGCGCAACTGTCCGGCGGGCAGCAGCAGCGCGTGGCGATTGCGCGCGCGCTCGCGATGGAGCCGCAGGTCATCCTCTTCGACGAGCCGACCTCGGCGCTCGACCCGCAGCTCATACAGAGTGTGGCGCGGACCCTGCGCGCGCTCGACGACCTCGGCAAGACGCTCGTCGTCGTCTCGCACGACATGAACTTCGCGCGCCGCATCTCGGACCAGGTGATCTACTTCGAGGGCGGCCACGCCGTCGAATCCGGCACGCCCCAGGAAGTCTTCGGCAACCCGCAGAAGCCCGAGACGCGCTCTTTCATGCAGAGCTTCCACGATGAGGACGAGCCGGCGGGTGACGGACGCCCTATCGTAGACGACGCGGCCGTGCGCAAACTCGAAACGGACATGGGCACGCGCGACAACCTCGGACAAGAAGAGTGAGACACCAGATGACCGAACGCACAGGGCGCATCGCCGCCACGCTCCTCCTGCTGTTCCTTTCCCCGCTCTCTATTCTGGCCCAGACAGCGCTCCAACGCGTCCGCCAGACGGGCGAGCTGCGCGTCGGCACCGATGCCACTTACCCGCCGTTCGAGACCGTCGAGGGCGACGTTTACTCGGGCTTCGACATTGACCTGATGAACGCCGTCGCGAAAGAGATGGGAGTGAGCGCGCGTTTCATCAACGCGAGCTTCGACGGCATCTTCCCTGCGCTTCAGAACGGGACCTTCGACGCCGTCATCTCGTCCGTCACCATCACGGACGAGCGCAAAGCTGCAATGCTCTTCACGGACCCGTACTACGACTCGGGCCAGTTGATTGCGGTGCGCGAGGAGACGCAAGGCATCCTCGCGCCCGACGACCTCAAGGGCAAGACGGTCGGCGTGCAGATCAACACGACGGCGCAGTACGACCTGGAAAAGCGCGAGGGCGTGACCGTCAACAAGTACAACACGATTGACCTGGCGCTCCTGGATTTACAGAACAAGCGCATTGACGCGGTCGTCTGCGACGCGCCCGTGCTGAAATTCATGATCTTCAAGAGCTTTCGCGGACTAAAGACGGTTGGCCGCCGCTTTACGGACGAGAAGTTCGGCATCGCGGTCGCGAGCGGCAACGAAGATTTGGTCCGGGAAATGAACGCGGCCCTGAAACGCGTCAGGGAGTCGGGCGAGTACGACAAGATTCACGAGAAATGGTTCGGCGAGGCGGCCGAGCGGGCGCAGGAGGCGGAAGCCAGCAAGACTGTGCCAAAGCTTTTCGACATGGAGCTGGCGAAACGCACCCTGCCGCAATTTCTGAGAGGCGTCTGGTGGACGGCGAAGCTCGCGTTCTTGAGCCTGCTCTTCGGCCTACCCATAGGGCTGCTGCTCGCGCTGGCGCGCGTGCAATCATCAAAACTTCTCAAAGCCCCGGCGGCCTTCTACGTCGAAGTGATGCGCGGCACACCCTTGCTCGTCCAGATTCTTTTCATCTACTTCGTGCTACCCACTTTCGGCATCAGCATCCCTGCGTTTTGGAGCGGCATCATCGCACTCACGCTGAACAGCGCCGCTTACATCGCGGAGATTTTCCGCGCCGGGATTCTCTCGATTGACGCCGGGCAGATGGAGGCCGCGCGCGCGCTCGGCATGACGCACGCGCAGGCGATGCGCCGCATCATCCTGCCGCAGACTTTCCGCCGCGTCGTCCCGCCCTTAACGAACGAAGCCATCGCGCTGCTCAAAGACTCGTCGCTCGTCTCGGTCATAGGTCTGACGGAGCTGGCGCGCACGGGCCAGGAACTCGCCAGCCGCAACGCAGCGCCCTTAACCATCTGGCCCATGGTCGCAATCTTCTACCTGCTCCTGACCTTCCCGTTGACGCGCATCGCGGAATATTTGGAGAGACGCTGGCGGCCCGTCACACGGTCGTAGGCGGTGAGAGGTAAATAGAAAAATGGTGAATGGAAGAGAAGTTCTTCCATTCACCATTTACCGGTTACGGTTTACGATTCGCTACCTGCGACTGATGATGCTTCGTCTGCGCGGCTGGGCCGGTTTCTTGACGGGGAGGAGGTCTTTGTGACGACCCTGGAGCATGGAGCAGAGCCGCTGGTGGCTGACGCCCAGGAGGCGCGCGGCCCGCGTGACGCTGCCGCGCGAATTTTCAAAGGCCAGCTTGATGAGGCTCGCCTCGTAGCGCAGGACCTCGTCTTCGAGCGAGCATCCGGCCCACGCCTCGCCCAGAGACGCCTGATCCGTCTGCCTGGCCGCGAGCACTTCCACTGCCTCGCGCGTGATCTCGGTCCTATTGGTCGCCGTCAGGATTGACCGCTCGATGAGCGAGCGCAACTCGCGCACGTTGCCTTTGAGTTCGAGCCCGCGCATGGCCTCCACGGCGTCGGGCCTCAACCTGACGCGGCGGTCGTGCTGCTCAGCCAATTCTTTGGTGAAGTGTGCGGCCAGCGCAGAGATGTCGTCCGGGCGATCTCTGAGCGGCAGGATGTCAAGGTGAAACGCATTCAGCCTGTAAAGCAGATCGTCGCGGAAACGCTTCTCCGCGACCAGCTCTTTGAGGTCGCGGTTGGTGGAGGCGATGATGCGGACGTTCACCTGCTCGGGCTTCGACGCGCCAATCGGGTGTGCCTCGCCGTTCTCAATCAGGCGCAGGAGCTTACCCTGGTCCGCGAGACTCAGTTCCGCTATCTCGTCAAGGAAGAGCGTGCCGCCGGCCGCGTGTCGGACCACGCCGACGCTGTCCTGTACGGCGTTCGTGAAACTGCCTTTTCGGTGGCCGAAGAGCAGAGATTCGAGGAGTGCGCCGCCGAGCGCCGCGCAGTTGATGGCGACGAACTGACCGGCCCGGCCGCTCCACTCGTGAATCATGCGGGCGATCAACTCCTTGCCCGTCCCCGTCTCGCCCGTAATCAGCACCGGCGAGTGCGTGCCTGCGACGCAGTGGGCCGCACGCAGCAACTCCGCCGTTTGTTTGTCCGCGTAGACGAACTTCGGCGGCGCAGACTCCTTGACGCGCGCACGCCCGGCGTCCAAAACCTTGCGCGCGCACCGGCGCAGACGCGTGAGCAGTTCGAAGTTCTGCGAGCCGGCGAGCGCCTGGTCGCTGTGCTCGTAGAGCGAAATCAACTCCTCTATGGTCAGCCGGTCACCCAGTTCTTCGATGAGCGCCAGCCCCGCTACGCCCGCGCTCTCGTTATCGCCGGCGCGCGTGGCGGAATCGGCCGCGCGTTCGAGCGTCAGGCGCGCTTCGTCGTAGCGGCCCAGCCGCGCCAGCGCCACGCCGTGCGTCGTCAGCGCCTCGGCCAGCACAGACTGCTCGTCGCCCTTCTCCAAAGTCCGCACGGCCGCGCGCGCGACCTTCTCCGCCTCGGCGTTCCGATTCTGGCCCAGCAGGACGCGTGCGCGTGTGTCGTCAACCTGCCCGGTGTGTACGCTGTCCTTGAGGCTGGCGAAGAGCAGGTGTGCGCGGTCCAGGTGCTCGTAGGCTTCGTTGAACCGCCCGGCGGTGAAGAGCAGAAATCCTATGTTGTTTTCGGCCGCGGCGCGGTAAGGCGTGTGCCCGGCCTGCTCGAAGTGATAGCTCGCGGCGGTGTATTCGACGAGCGCGCGGTCTATGTAGTCCTTGCGCCCTTCGGCCGCGGCCAGCTTCTTCAGCACAACGGCGTAGACGTTGTGGAACCTCCCCTTGGCCGGATGGCTCTCGGTCGCGTCGAAGAGCGGCGCGGCCTCGGCCAGAATGCGCAGGGCGTCGTTAAACCGCGTCGCGGAGATTTCGATGATCGCGCTGTTGAGCAGGGCGCGCGGTCGCTGCTCGCTCTGTTCGCTGGCAAGTCGTCCCAGAACTTCCCGCAGCGTGATGCGGGCTTCGTCTAAAGCACCCTCGCGCCAGTAGCAGATTGCCAGGTCAATGTACGCCTCGGCGAGCTTTTCAGTCTCGCCCAGCGATTCGAAGGTGGTCGCGCTCTCGCTGATTAAGTCTTTGGCCGTCTCCTGCGCGCCGTCAACCTGGTTGGCGCTGCCAATCCAGCCCGTCAGAGACCCCGCGCGCAACATGACCTCGGCGGCCGTCTGCCGGTCGAGCCCGTCCACGATGGGCCGCTCCCCTATGCGCTGCCACAGTTCCCCCATGGCCTCGCGGGCCGCCTCGTAGCTCCCGGAATCCTCCAGCCCTTTCGCCGCGCGGCAGCGCAGCCGCGCCCGTTCCGTGCGGTCAAGGGCGGGGTCGTCTATCTGGCGGAGAAGCTTCAGCACTAAGTCCATGTGAGGCATACACCTTTCTGTGTCCTGCAAAATGATTTGCGGAATGATGTTTTAGCTTGATACAGTATAACCATATATCGTTTGCGGGCTTGGTTAGTGTCAACGCTCGACGACTTTTCTGCTTACAACCCCCTTAGGAGTATAAAAGAGGATGAAACACCTTAGACGACTTTGCGCAGTTGTAGTTCTGGCGATGGCACTCAGCTTTTCTGCCTTTGCCGGAGACATACTGACGCCCGGTTCCAAAGATACCCAGCCGAAACGCTCAACGGCGACCACGAGTGTTGCGACTGAGACGTGCTATGAGACGTCTGATTCGGAGCCGGGCGACATCTTAACACCGGGCGCGGTACTTGCCCCCGTGACGGAGGCCACGTTAAGTCTGCTCCAAAGCCTGCTGTCACTCTTTTAAGGCACTTACCACCAACTAAAGATTTTGAAGCTGACGTGGACAGCCCCGCGCGCAGCCCTGTCTAGGTGTGTGCGAAAATTGACGGCCATTTCTTAAGACACACGGCAAGGAGGCTCCCACGACCAATCAGCTTAACCGTTCTGAGCCGTGAAAATCAATAAAAATCTCGGCGGCTTTCCCCCGGGTCGCCACCATAGTTAGTGACGTTTGTTTTCAGATTAGCTAAACTGGGGCCGTAATCCACGCTCATCATGCAACATTTTATCGCGGAGGTTCAACGTGAGCCTGACTCTGCTGGCGCTCGGATTCATGCTTTTGCTCTTTGTTGCTTACAGGCTCTACGGGGGCTGGGTGGCGCGGCAATTCGTTCTGGACGACGCGCGCACGACGCCCGCCAACGAGCTGAACGACGGCGTTGATTACATCCCTACGCGCCCCTTCTACCTCTTCGGCCAACATTTCTCTGCCATCGCGGCCGCCGGTCCGATTGCCGGGCCGATTCTCGCGTGCCAGGCTTTCGGCTGGCTCCCTTGTCTGCTCTGGATCGCACTCGGCGTGGTCCTGATAGGGGCCGTGCACGATTTCTCCAGCCTCGCGGCTTCCGTGCGCCACGGCGCGCGCTCGATTGCGGAGATCACGCGCGAGCACTTGGGCCGCAAGGCCGGGGCGGCAATGATGGGCTTCATCTGGATAGCGCTCATCTACGTCATCGTCGCCTTCACGGACATCACGGCCGGGACGTTCGTCGCCGGGTCCGAAGAATTGCGCCAGGGCAATGTTGCCTTCAACCCCGGCGGCGCGGTGGCCGCGGCGAGCGTGATGTACCTGATACTCTCCGTCACGCTCGGCCTCGTTCAGCGTTACCTTGACCCGCCGCTCTGGCTCGTGACCTTAATTTTCGTGCCCGCAACGTTCGCCCTGGCTTGGCTCGGCACGAAGTTCTCGACCGTGCTCCTGCTGGATCATAAGACCTGGGGCATACTGATTCTCATCTATTGCGGCGTGGCTTCGCTCGTCCCCGTCTGGTCGCTTTTGCAGCCGCGCGGCTACCTCGGCGGCTTCGTCCTCTACTCGGCGCTCGCCGTCGGCGTCGTCGGCGTCATCTTCGGCGGCTACGAGATTCAGCAGCCGGCCTTCAAGTCCTGGAACGCGCCGGGTGTGGCGGGCGCGCTCTTCCCCTTCCTCTTCGTGACGATAGCCTGCGGCGCGTGTTCCGGCTTTCACGGCCTGGTCTGCTCAGGCACGACCTCCAAGCAGATAAACCGCGAGCGCGACATCAAGCCGGTCGGCTTCGGCGCGATGCTGGCCGAAGGCTTCGTGGCCTTAATCGCGCTCGTGACCATCATGATCGTCGCGCAGGGGAGCATCAAACCTGGCACAGCGCCCGGCACAATTTACGGCAACGGCATAGGAAACTTCTTGAGCCTGCTCATCGGCCCGCAGAATTTACAGTTTGCCATCACGTTCGGCGCGATGGCCTTCTCGACTTTCGTCTTCGACACGCTCGACGTGTGCACGCGGCTCGGCCGCTACATCGTGCAGGAGCTTTTCGGCTGGCGTGGGCGCGGCGGCGCGCTCGCCGGCACAATTCTGACAGTCCTCGTGCCATTCTATTTCATCTTCTACGCGGCACCCGGCTCCTGGGTGGAGTTCTGGACGCTGTTCGGCGCGTCAAACCAGTTGCTCGCCGCGCTGACGCTGCTGGCAATCACGGTCTGGCTCTACCAGGCGCGGCAGCGCATAGGCTTCACGCTCTTCCCCATGCTCTTCGTGCTGGCGATAACGCTCTGGGCGCTCGTCCGCATCGTCGTCGGGAACCTGCGCGCGTCCGAGGGCTTCGACATCAAACTCGTCAACGCCATCGCGGCCGCCGCGCTCGTCACGCTCGCCATTTATCTGGTCGTCACGGCGCTCATCAAGTTGCGCGGCGAGCGCAAGGCTTCACTTGCGCCCGCTTGAGCCGTGGGAGAGGGCGCGGGCGGGCTGCGGGGATTTGAGCCTTCGGACTTTGCACTTTAGACACTTTTTCGGCCATAATGCCTGCTTTCAGCGCGACGTGGATTTAAGCGGTTAAGACACAGGACGCGCTTCCTGTGTGTCATGGTCTGTCTCTGACCCACTTCCGCTTGAATCGCGCCGCGCTTTTGGGCTGAACTTATCTCGCCATCTATTTGAACAGGGAAAGGAATCTCACTCGTGGAGAATTTAACGTCTTATTTTATCTTCGTTCTCAGTCGCGCCCGCGCCGCCTGCTTACGGGCCGCGCGCGCGTTCGGCCGCACGGCTCTGACCGCCGCGTCCGGCCTCGCCTTGCTGCTCATCTCCGCCACTTCCGTTCTGGCACAAACGGCCGGCGCAGCCCCGCACAGAGCGGGCGGCGGTGAAGCCAACCTGGTATTACCCGACCTGGCACGGGTCCGCTTCTTCAACGACAGCGTGGACGGGCACACCTTGCTGCTGGTCGGCATAGGCGTCTGCGTGCTCGGGCTGCTCTTCGGGCTCTGGATTTACATGCAGCTCAAGAACCTGCCCGTCCACCGCTCCATGCGCGAGATTTCCGAGCTGATTTACACGACCTGTAAGACCTACCTGACGACGCAGGGCAAGTTCATCATGATCCTGTGGCTCTTCATAGGAGCCATCGTCGCCGTTTATTTCGGCTGGCTCACGCCGGCTGATGATCCGGCCACAGCCGGGGTCGTCGAGCACGGCTTCCCGCCGGTCAAGGTCATCATCATTCTGCTCTTCAGCCTCGTCGGCATCGCGGGCTCTTACGGCGTCGCCTGGTTCGGCATCCGCGTCAACACGTTCGCCAACTCGCGCACGGCCTTCGCCAGCCTCGAAGGCCGCCCGTATCCCATCTACGCCATCCCGCTCAAGGCCGGCATGTCCATCGGCATGATGCTCATCTCGGTCGAGCTTTTAATCATGCTCTGCATCCTGCTCTTCGTCCCGGCCGACTACGCGGGTCCGTGCTTCATAGGCTTCGCCATCGGCGAAAGTTTGGGCGCGGCGGCGTTGCGCATCGCGGGCGGCATCTTCACGAAGATTGCCGACATCGGTTCGGACCTGATGAAGATCGTCTTCAAGATTAAGGAAGACGACGCGCGTAACCCAGGCGTGATTGCGGACTGTACGGGCGACAACGCGGGCGACTCCGTTGGGCCTTCGGCCGACGGGTTTGAGACTTACGGCGTGACGGGCGTGGCGCTCATCACCTTCATCCTGCTGGCAGTGCCTTCGGAAGTGGTCCGCGTGCAACTGCTCGTCTGGATTTTCGTCATGCGCGTCATGATGGTCGTGGCGAGCGCCGTTTCTTACTTCGTCAACGAAGCCGTTGCCAAGGCGCGTTACAGCAAGGCGCAGACGATGAACTTCGAAGCGCCGCTCACCTCGCTCGTCTGGATAACTTCGATTCTTTCAGTCGTGCTCACCTACGTCGTCTCGTACCTGATGATTCCGAGCCTCGGCGGCGACACGACGCTCTGGTGGAAGCTGGCGACGATTATCACCTGCGGCACGCTCGCGGGCGCGATTATCCCGGAGTTAGTCAAGGTCTTCACTTCGACGGAATCCGCTCACGTCAAAGAGGTCGTCACCTCGTCGCGCGAGGGCGGCCCCAGTTTGAACATTCTCTCGGGGCTGGTCGCGGGCAATTTCTCCGGCTTCTGGCTCGGCATCAGCATCGTTGCCTTGATGGCTCTGGCCTACTTCTTCACGACGCTCACAGGAGACGCGAGCGCCGGCTTAGGCGCGCTGATGGTCAGCCCGATTGCCGCGCCCGTCTTCGGCTTCGGCCTCGTCGCCTTCGGCTTCCTCGGCATGGGACCCGTGACGATTGCCGTTGACTCTTACGGCCCCGTGACGGACAACGCGCAATCTGTTTACGAACTGTCGCTCATCGAGCAAGTCCCGAACGTCGAAGAAGAGGTCAAGCGCGACTTCGGCGTGACAATCAACTTCGACCGCGCCAAGCATCTTCTCGAAGAGAACGACGGCGCGGGCAACACGTTTAAGGCGACGGCCAAACCCGTTCTAATTGGCACAGCGGTCGTCGGCGCGACGACGATGATCTTCTCCATCATCATGGCGCTGACGAACGGGCTGACGACGAACGTGCAGTCGCTCTCGCTCCTTCACGCCCCGTTCGTTCTGGGCCTGATTACGGGCGGCGCGATTATCTACTGGTTCACGGGCGCATCGATGCAGGCCGTCACCACGGGCGCATACCGCGCCGTCGAGTACATCAAGGCCAACATCAGGCTCGAAGGCGTCGAGAAGGCTTCGGTCGAGGACTCGAAGAAGGTCGTGCAGATCTGCACGCAGTACGCGCAGAAGGGGATGTTCAATATCTTCCTGACGGTCTTCTTCGCCTCTCTGGCCTTCGCCTTCGTCGAGCCGTTCTTCTTCATAGGCTACCTGATCTCCATCGCCGTCTTCGGGCTTTATCAAGCCATCTTCATGGCGAACGCGGGCGGCGCTTGGGACAACGCCAAGAAGATCGTCGAGGTCGAGTTGAAGATGAAGGGGACGCCCCTGCACGATGCGACAGTTGTCGGCGACACGGTGGGCGACCCGTTCAAGGACACGTCGTCGGTCGCGTTGAATCCCGTCATCAAGTTCACGACGCTCTTCGGCCTGCTGGCCGTCGAGTTGGCCGTGAGCCTGACGGCGTCGAACGAGGGCGACACGACCCTGACGCACGTCCTGGCCGCCGTCTTCTTCCTCATCGCGCTCTTCTTCGTCTGGCGCTCGTTCTACGGCATGCGCATCGGCAAGATGGGCGGCGGCGGGGCCGAGCAGATGGACAGCGTCGGCGAGATGGGCACCGACCGCGAAGGCGTGGCAAAGGGCGCGGCGACTCGCTGAACTTAAAGTTTCAAGTTTCAGGTTCCGGGTTTCAAGTTAAAATCCTCGAACCTGAAACTTGAAACTTGAAACCTGAAACTTAAAGAAGGATGACATCGTGAACACTTCATATGCCAAAGCAGAGACGTTGACGAGCGCGGTGCTCGCGCCGCTCGATTGGGCGCGTTCGTTAGCGCTCATCGTCGCCTTCAGTCTACTGACCGCGCTCGCCGCGCAGGTCGCCATCCCGCTCCCCTGGACTCCTGTGCCAATTACGGGGCAGACCTTCGCGGTCCTGCTGACGGGCGCGCTCCTCGGCTCGCGCCTGGGCGCGCTGGCGATGATCGCTTACTTGATTGAAGGGGCGGCGGGGCTTCCCTTCTTCGCAGCGGGCGGCGCAGGAATCGGGCGTCTGCTGTTCAGTCCTACGAGCGGCTACCTGCTCGCGTATCCGGCGGCGGCCTTCCTCGTCGGGCTGCTCGCGGAGCGCGGTTGGGACCGGCGCTGGTTGACGGCCGCTGCGGCGATGGGCCTCGGGTCAATCGTGATTCTGCTCGGCGGCTGGGCGTGGCTGACGCGCTTCGTCGGCCCTGAAGCGGCGTGGGCCACGGGGGTCGCGCCATTTCTCGTCGGCGATGTCGTCAAGATTGCGCTCGCGGCCGCCGTGCTCCCGACGGGCTGGGCGCTCCTGCGCCGCAGGGATTCGCGTTAGACTTTTAAAGCGCGGTGCTGTGATTTAACCTTTCAACCCTTTGCGCCTTTGGTTTTTCTTTTACTGCGCCTCCAGCGTGAACGGCTGTTTCTCGCAAAGGCGCAAAGAGAAGACGTAAGACGCAAAGGGTTGAGTTAGTTTAGAGACGTGAGGGAAAGATGTACGTCCTGAAAGTGCGCTCGCACGAGCGCGAGCAGTTGGTCGAGTTCACGGACGAGGTCCGGCGCAAGCTCGAAGAGTCCGGCGCGCGCGAGGGCGTCTGCTTCCTCTACGTGCAGCACACCACGGCCGGGCTGACCGTCAACGAGAACGCGGACCCTGACGTTCCACGCGACATGCTCCACGCCCTGCGCACGCTCGTCCCGCAGCACGGCATGGATTTCCGCCACGCCGAGGAGAACTCCGACTCGCACATCAAAGCCAGCCTCGTCGGCCCGAGCGTGACCATCCCCTTCCACGACGGCCGACTCCTCCTCGGCCGCTGGCAAGGCATCTTCCTCTGTGAATTCGACGGCCCCCGCGAACGCAAAGTCATTATGAAAGTGATGAGTGATAAGTGATAAGTAAAAACCTCTTTCTTTAACTCAGCACTTATCACTTATCACTTATCACTACTCTTATAGCGTTGCTTCGACCATCTGGGCCAGTTCGAAAAATTCGGGCGCGCTGACGGCGGCGCTGAAGCCCATCTTGGTCGGGCGCGGGAGGGTCGCGACGACGAGTTGGGAGCCACCGTTTTCGCCGGGGACGATCTTGCAGAACCTTTTGATCTTGAGCGTGAGGCCGCCCGACTGCGACTCCGTCTTGGCTAATTCGTTGGCGAGTTTGACGAGGTCGCCGTTGCCGTTGAGTCTTTCGCTCGCGGGGTCGCCCTTGAACTTCGACTTGCCGAAAAACTTCGGGTCTTCCAGATAGATTTCGCCGCCGATTGGTTTGGCGAGCGGCGTCGAATAGAGCAGTAGCCCCGCGTGCGAGCCGACGCCCTGGCGGTTCATGGAGAGCCGCAGGTGTACGGGCCGCGGCTGCGCGAAATCGAAGTGGAGGTTAAAGAGCACGTCCGCTTTGCCGCCGAGGAGTCCGCCCGCGATGTCGCCGAAGAACTTGCCGGCGGTCATTTCGCCTGCGTCGCCGCCTTCGACCTGATAGGGGATTGGGGACTGTGACCCGACCTCTTCGCGTATCTTCTCCTCGACCTTCGGGCCGATTTCCGCCACGTCGTGCGACGTGTATGCGAGATTGTTCATTTCCTCTTCCTTTCCTCAAATACCTTTTGGGGATTTTACAGACCTGTACTTACGTGGCGAGGCTGCCTGCCCGGATGGTTCGTAAAATGGAGACTTGTCGGGATGCGGGACGATAACGCCTGGCCTGATTGCGAGTCAAGTTTTTTGACGCGGGCGCTGGGCCGCAAGTGCGTGCCGTCTATTCGGTCGTGAATGACTATGAAAGAGCGTGCGCGCGAGAAGGCGCGTCCATCCCCCGTTTATGACCGCTTCGCGAAGCATTACGAGCGGCTGATGGCCCCGCTTGAGCGAAGATTTCTGGCGGGCCTGCGCGCCAGAGTCATGGCCGCGCTGCCTGCGGAGGCCCGCGTCCTCGAAGTCGGCGCGGGCACGGGACTCAACTTCCCCTTCTACCCGCGTGGCGCGCGCGGCGCGGCGAGCGAGTTGAGCCGCGAGATGCTCTCAATCGCGCACCGCAAAGCGGAGAGGCCCGCGAGCGTGCATTTGGTTCAGACTTGCGCCGAGCGGCTTCCCTTCGCCGACGCCTCGTTCGACGCGGCATTTGCGACGCTCGTCTTTTGCTCGGTCGCTTCGCCCCATGAAGCTTTCACGGAGTTGCGCCGCGTGGTCCGCCCCGGAGGAATTGTTGTGCTCCTGGAACACGTTCGCCCCGACGGCCTGCTCGGCTACGTCTTCGACGCGCTCAACGTCCTGACCGTCGCGCTGATGGAAGACCACTTCAACCGCCGCACGGCGCGCGAAGCCGCGCAGGCCGGTCTACACGTCGAACGCGTCGAACGCCGCGCACACGGTATAATCAATCTCATCGTCTGCCGCAACGAAGGGATGAGGGATGAAAGGAGTGCTAGTTCAAGTTGAGTAAGACATCCCTCATCCCTCCGCCCTCATCCCTCGTCCCTTCCTGCGTTGTCGGTTGCCAGGGTTGGAACTACGACGACTGGGTGACGGGGCCGGGAGGACGCGTCTTTTATCCGCGCGGGACGCGCGCGGCCGGGATGCTCGAAGTCTACGGCCGCGCGTTCGAGACGGTCGAAGTTGACTCGACCTTTTACGCCATCCCGCCGCTCTCGACCTTTGAAGGCTGGGCCAAACGGACGCCGCCCAATTTCACTTTCTCTCTGAAGCTGCCGCAGGAGATCACGCACGAGCGCGGCCTGGGGAGCGGAAGCGTTGAATTGCTCGAAGAGTTTTCGGACCGCGCCCGCGCGCTCGGGCCGAAGCTCGCCTGCGTGCTCATACAGATGCCGCCGCAGTTCGAGTTGACGCCGGAGACGGGCCGGCACTTGCGCAAGTTTCTCCCGAGCCTGCCGCGCGACCTTCGCTTCAGCATAGAGTTTCGCCACACCTCATGGCTCAAACAGAGCGTCCTGGACTTTCTCTCGGAGCACGCCGTTTCGCCCGCGCTCGTCGAGGGCCAGTGGATCGCGCCCGAAGACAACCGGCAACTGGCCGAGCAGTTGACCGCCGATTTTGTCTACATACGCTGGATGGGCGCGCGCAACCTCACGCGCTTCGACACAGTCCAGCGCCCGCAGGACGAAAACCTCTCCGCCTGGGCCAAAACCATCTTGCGCCTCCAGGAGCGCGTCCCGCTCGTCTACGCCTACTTCAGCAACTTCTACGAGGGCCACGCGCCCGCCAGCGCCAACAAGCTCAAGCGCCTCCTCGGTCAACCGGCGGTCGAAGCCGCCGACCTCGAAGACCAGCCGTCTCTTTTTTAACGTGGCTGAACTCGCTCTTGAGCCTCGTTAAAGAATCAGTCGCAGGCGTTAACGCTCACGTCCCCGTCCGCGTCATAATCAAGCAGTAAGTTTTCCCACTCGATTCGTCACCGGAGCAAACGCTGTATGAAGTCACTTGTGTCGTCCTGGTTGTTAGTGCCTCTAATCGTGGCTGGCTCTTTCTTACTGCCGCCGCCGAACGCTTCGGCGCGGCAGGAGAACGGCGCGATAGTCGGGCAGAAGACCTACGTCTTCCCTACTTACGAAAAGGCCGTGGAGACTACGGACGTTGAAAACTACGCTGACCGCGCCGCCTACGAGAAGGCCGTCGGCGACGCTGCCTTTGAGTTTCAGAAGTTGACGTACATGAGCAATGGGTTGAAAGTCACGGCCTACCTCTACAAACCACGGCGGACCGAAGGACAAAAATTCCCCGCCGTCATCTTCAACCGCGGGAGCGTCGTGCGCGGCGACATCGCGCCCGAGTTGGTTTCTTTCTTTCACCGCCTGGCGACCGAAGGCTTCGTCATTCTGGCCCCGCTGCTGCGGCAGAGTGACGGCGGCGAGGGACACGATGAAGTGGGCGGCGCTGACGCAGATGATTTGACGAACATCGTTCCGGTGGCAAAGGCGCTCGGCTTCGTGGACATGAATAATCTGTTCATGTACGGGGAGTCGCGCGGCGGGATGATGACTTACCAGGCGATCAGGAGAAAATTTCCGATGAACGCGGCGGCCGTGTTCGGGGCCTTCACCAGCTTGCAGGAACTCGTGGACGAACACCCTCAGCAATACACGCCAACTCTCTTCAAACAACTCTGGCCCGATTACGAAACTCGAAAGGCGGAACTCTTCGAAGCAAGATCGGCCCTCCTCTGGGCCGACCAGTTGAGCGTCCCCGTGCTCATCATGCACGGGGGCGACGACAAGGGCTTGAACCCGGCCCAGTCGTTGAATCTGGCACAGCGTCTACAGAAGGCGGGCAAAGTTTATGAGTTGCTGATTTACGCGGGCGACAATCACATTCTGGCCCGGAACCAGGAGGACAGGGATCAACGGGCCGTCAGGTGGTTCAAAAAATATCTCAGAAAATGATTATTACTTCACGCAAAGGCGCAAAGGCGCGAAGAAGGCCGCAAAGAGGTTGAATGCCTCTTCACCTTGCGTGCTTTCTTCGCGCCTTTGCGCCTTTGCGTGAGACTTTCCTTTTCCGGGGTCAAGCCCCTTCCTTCCCCGGCAGGCTCTTCATCACTTCGGCGAAGCTTTCCACGTCGTCGCGTGTCTTCTCCATCGCGCGGCGGCTGTCCAGATAGGCTTTCCACTGCGGGGTGTTCGTCAGGGCTTTCGTCGTGTCTTCGTCCAGCACCTGAGCCATCAGGGCTATGAGGTCGCTGACGACGCGCGTGTGCTCAAGGAGCGATTCGATGATGTTGTAGGCGAGCCGCGCCTGCTCGAAATCGAGGTCGCGCGCGGGCGCGTGGGCCGTCTCGGAAATTTCTTCGCTCATGCGCCCGCCTCCGCCGCGTCCGACCAACTCCCGCGCACGAACGGGAGCGATGCGACGCGCGCCGCCGTCTGCGCGCCGTCAGCGCCTGGAACGCGCACCTCTGTATCAGGCGCGAGGTAATCGTATTTGACGTAGCCGAGCGCGATGGTGCGCTTCAGCGACGGGCTGAAAGTGACGGAGGTGAGGCGGCCGATGGTCTGGCCGTCGGCGGTCGTGACTTTATCGCCGGGCCTCACTTCCGCGCGCTCGTCGAACGTGAGCCCCGCGAGCCGCTTGGCGACGTGCCCGCGCCAATGTATGCGCGCGATAATTTCCTGGCCCACGTAACAGCCCTTCGTAAAACTCAAGGCGTCGTCCGGCACTGCTTCGAGCACGACGTTCGTCTCGTCCATGTCCACGCCGTAACGTGGAACGCCCGCTTCGACTCGTAACACGTCGAGGGCATCTGTGCCTACGGGCCGCGCACCCGCATTGGTGAGCGCCGACCAGAGCGAGGCCGCGCCGGCTGCCCCGACTATCAGGTCGAAGCCGTCCTCGGCCGTGTGTGTCGCGCGTATGATGTAAAGCGGCTGGCCGTCCCATTGGTCTAAGGTGTGAACGAGACCGCGCGCGAGCCTGGCCGCGTCAGAGCCTACCGCCGCCCCGACAACATCAGCCGAGCGTGCGCCCTGCACGGTGACGAGCGCCGTCTCATTCGTCATGTCTCTGACGCGGAAATCGCCCGCGAGCGTGAAGCGCTCCAAAGTCTTCAGCACGCGCTCGCGTGTGGCCGCCTCCGTGTCGAAGAGGAAACGGTCCTGACTCAGCCGCAGGACGCGCGCCGACGCCACGAGCCGCCCCTGCACGTTCGGGAACGCGGCCTGCATCCAGGCTCCTTCCGCCAGGGCTTTGACATCGTTGGTGATGAGGCCGTTCAGGAACTGCACGGCCTCCGAGCCGCTGACCTCTATCCGCCCGCGCGCAGACAAATCGCTCAGCCCGGCCCCACCCTCACGCACGGCCGCGTACTCTGCCGCCGCGTCACCGTAAGACGCCGGCACGCCTTCCCTCATCGTCGCGCCCAGCCGTTCGTGCGTCTCGTCGAGCGGGGATTTGTGAATTGCGGTTTGTTCGGTTAGCTCAGCCATTAACTCTTAGCCCCGTCAGAGGCGACTGAAAATAGCCCAGCACTTCAGTGCTGGGAATCGTACCCGAAATTTGATTCGAGTCCCGTAGGGACGATTGAAAATTTCAGCCGTCCCTACGGGACTCGACAATTATTACCACTCTGTTCCCAGCACTGAAGTGCTGGGCTATTTTCACGCCGTCCCTGATGCGACGAATTAAAGCTCCCTGACTCCTGTCACTTCAATTTCGTCAACTCTTCTCTGAGGCGGCTGTAGTCGTTCGCGTCGCCGGCCTTGAAGTCCAGGTTGACGTAGCGGACGACGCCTTCCTTGTCTATCAGGAAGACGGTGCGCTTGTTGTAGCCTGCGTTCTCCATGTAGCTGTCGTAGAGGCGCGCGACCTTGTGGTCGTGGTCGGAGAGAAGCGGGAACTGTAGCTTATGAAACTTGGCCCACTCGTGGTGCGAGAAGACGTAATCGCCGCTGATGCCCAGCACCGTCGCATTGAGCTTCGATAGTTCCGCGAAGGTGTCGCGTAGCGTGCAGACCTCTTTCGTGCAGCCGCCCGACCAGTCTGCGGGGTAGAAGGCCAGGATCACGTTCTTGCCGCGCTGCCCAGAGAGCGACAGGTGCTCCTCCGGCTTGAGATAAATCTGCTCCTGCGTGGCGTAAGGCAGCTTGAAGTCCGGCGCTGCCTGCCCGACCTTCGGAGCGCCCGAGACGCCCGCGCCGTCGCTCTTCGCCTCCGCCGCCGTGCCGCCAGCAGCGCCCGCCGCCGTCCCTGCGGCGTTCTGAGATTGAGCCTGCGCGCACCCCGCGAGGAGCAGGCCGAGCGCGGCTAAAAGAACTACGGCGAAAGCGTGCGACGCCTTCGTGAACATCATTGACCGAGTCTCAGTTGTCTTCATCTTTGTACCTCACTTCGTGCGGGCCGCGCGCGCTCGCGTTGTGCGCTCAAGCGCGCGGGCGATTGCCTGGTAGTCGCGCAGTTGCGCGTCCTCGCGGCGGTGCGAGGCGAGCACCTGTGGGCTGGGGTGATAGACGGGGACGAGTAAGCGCCCGTTCCACTCGTGCACGCTGCCCGCGTTTTCTTTCAGAGTCAACTCATGATACTCAACCGCCTTGAGCGCGGCAAGCGAGACCGCGCCGAGCGTGACGACGACCGGTGGGTCTAAAATCTCTAACTGGCGGCGCAAGAATGGAGAGCAGTTGGAAACTTCTGTTGACGTAGGCTTGCGGTTCGCGCCGCTACTTTTGCGCGGGTTGCAGAGCGCGGCATTGGTGATAAAGATTTCCTCGCGCGCGAGGTTGATTGAAAGAAGATAGCGGCCGAAGTTGCGGCCCGACTGGTCGCCCGAGAAGGGGACGCGTGTGCGGTCGCCGCCCTGGCGGCCGGGCGCTTCGCCTATGAAGAGGACGCGCGGCGTGAGGCTCCCGTTGCGCTCGCTCAAGACGGCCGTGCGCCCGCACATGGCCGGGCACAGGCGGCACGCGGCGGCCTCCAATGCGAGGGCCGCGAACAATTTCTCTCTCGCCTCCGCTCGCGTCACTTCTTGGAGATGGATGCCCCGCCGCTCACGTTTTCGCTGACGTTCTTAGGGTCGCCGTAGTAGTTGACAGTGCCCGCGCCGGACGCGCTGACGCGCAGGTCTTCCGACGCGTAAACGTCCGCCTCGGCCGCGCCGCTCGAATTGACAGACACCCTCTCGGCGCGCAGGTCTTTGGTGTCTATCTGGCCCGCGCCGGAGATTTGGAGGTCAAGCGCTTTCGCAAAGCCTGAGATTTTGAGCGTGCCCGCGCCGGAAGTGGAGACGTTGAAGTCGTCGCTCTTCACGTTGGAGACGACGATGTCGCTCGCGCCGGAAGTCGAGACGCCGTCGAGTTGCGGGACGGAGATGCGCACGCGAATCGCGGTCTTCGTCGAGTAGGACTCAGCATTGTAGATGTCCAGCACGCCGTCTTTAACCTCCGTTCGGACACGCGGAAGCACATTGTCGTCGCCCTCTATCTCCAGTCCCGGCTCCTGCTGCGCGACAATCTCCATATCGTAAGCGCCCGAGACGTTCACGGCCTTGAATCCAGAGACACTTCTCTTCTCAAGCTGAATCTTCCCGGACCCGCTCGGCCCCTTATGAAACAACTGACACCCGCCCAACGCCGCCCCCAACGCCAGCAAACAAATCGTCCTCTTCATCACAACCTCCATAAAAAGTGATAAGTGATCAGTGATCAGTGATGAGTAAAAGAAAGAGTGTTTTAACTTATCACTCATCACTTATCACTGCTTTTCAATATCACCGAATTGGTGTTGCCCTGTCCGTCGTTTTCGCTGGTCGGGTTGGCCGGGTCCGTGATCCAGTTGCCGTCGATGACGAACTTGTAAGTGTATTTTCCGGGCTTGAGGTCAACGCGGCAAATCCATTCGTCGCCCTCGTGAGCGCACAAGGTCTGCGACTGGTTCCAACTGTTGAACGTCCCGGCCAGCGCCACGATGTTGGCATTCGCGTAGCCCTTTAATTTGAACGTCGTGTTGCCCGCCACGCTCGGCGCGGGCAGGTTCAATTTGCGCGCCTGTGCGTCCGCCGGCCCGACGCCGCGAATCAGGACGCCCGTCGTCTCGCCCTTCTCATTCTTCTGGAAGATGAAATGCACGTCGCCGCCATCGTCGAAGTCGTAGAACTCGGTTTCCGAGACGGCCACGAATCTGTGCCTATCGCTGTGGGAAGGCTTAATCAGAAGCTCGCCGTTCCCGGTCGTCACGTCGAAGACTATGTTGCCGAGCTTCGGGTCCAGCTCGTACCTTCCGGCGTAACGCGCCAGCACCTGCGCGTCAACTTTAGCGGCCGGCGGCATGACAACTTTATCCGAGAGCGCGAGGCGCGCGAGCCGCGTCTCGATCTGCGTGGTCGGGGTGCCGTTCTCGATGTTGCTCAAGACGATGAAGGTCGCGCGCTCCGAAGGGAACCAGGCCATGTAGGTGTTGAAGCCGTTGATGCCGCCGCTGTGCCCTATGCGCGCCAACTTGAACTGCGTGTCCACGCCGATGCCGTAAGCGTAGTAGTCCTTGACGAGTGTCAGCATCGCGTCGAGCGATTTCTGCGTCAGGAGCTTCCCGCCGAAGAGTCCCTGCCCCCAGAGGTAGAGATCTTCCACGGTCGAGTAGAGCGCGCCGGCCGCGTGCGGGATGGTCATGTCCAGGTAGGGCGCGTTCGTCAGGCCGTTGGGTCCGACCCTGTAGCCCGAGGCGCGGCCCTTGAGGATTTCGCTCGTCACGTCCGCGCCTGTGTTTTTCATCCCGAGCGGCACGAAGATGTGCTCGCGCATAAACTGGTCGTAAGATTTGCTGGAAACTTTTTCGAGGATGTAGCCCAGCAGCACGAAGCCAGAGTTGCTGTAGCTGAAGCGCTCGCCCGGCACGAACTCCAGGGGCTTGTCCCTGAAGCGCGCGAGTGTCTCGGGGATAGTGGTCGGGAGCGTCATCGCCTTCTGATAGTCCGGGAAGCCCGTGAAGTTCGGGATGCCGGAGGTGTGCGACAGCAGATTGTGAATCGTGATGGGCTGCCAAGCCGCGGGGCAGTTCTCGACGTACTTGCAAATGGAATCCTGCACATTGAGCTTGCCCTGCTCCTGCAAGAGCAGAATGCTTGCGGCGGTGAATTGTTTCGTGATCGAGCCGAGGCGGAACTTGGTCTGCGGCGTGTTGGGGACTTCCAGCTCCGCGTTCGCGAATCCGTAGCCCTTGCTCAGGAGCACGCGCCCGTCGCGCGCCACGAGGACTGCGCCGCTGAAGCGGTTCTGTTTGGCGAGGTCGCTCAGGTAGTCATTAACCTGCGCCGCCCACTCGGGCGCGGGGGCAGTTTGCGCCGCGCAACTGATGACGGCGACGAGCGAGAGCACGGCGACCGCAACGGCCCTCCTGCCGGCATTTGTGAACGTCTTCATGGCTCTTTCACCTCAGCTTTCGTGAGACGATTATTTGCTTTACCCCATACGAGACAGCACGGCCCTGTGTTCGCATCCTACAATATAACGACGCGCAGGGCCGCTTATTACACGGGGCCGCCCCGTGCTGTCTTCTCCTTGAGTCCGTCGCTAACCAATCTGATGCCGAGGACGAAGAAGAAGATGGCGAAGGCGGGCGCGAGGAGCACGAGCGGCTGGCGGGCCAGCAGATTGCTGTCGCTCGCCTCGGCCAGCATGTTGCCCCAACTGGCCTCCGGCACTTGCGGCCCCGCGCCAAAGTAGGAGAGAGCTGTCTCCGTCAGGAGGAAGAAGGGCAGCATCAGCGTCACCTGCACGACGAGCGGCCGCGCCGCGTTCGGCAGGATGTGCCGAAACAAGATGCGCGACTTCGAGAGGCCCAGACTCTCGGCCGCCAGGACGAACTCGCGCTTGCGCAGGGCCAGCACGAGCCCGCGCGTGAGGCGCGCCATCTCGGCCCAGCCGATGAGCGCGAAGATTATGACCATCAAGAGCGCCGCCTGGCCTATGGGCAGGCTCAGCGGAAAGGCGGCGCGCGCAGCCAGTATCAAGACCAGGGCCGGCAGCGCCATCATCGCGTCGGCCACGCGCATCAGGACCGCGTCGAGCGCGCGCCCGCCGAAGCCCGCGACGCAACCCAGAAAGATGCCGAGCGCGCTTGCCAACAAAGTCCCCAGCGGGCCGACTACGAGCGAGAAGCGCGAGGCTATGAGCAGGCGCGAGAGGCGGTCGCGCCCGTTCCGGTCCGTCCCGAGCAAGCGCACGCGCGTCCCATCTTCCGCGTCGCCGTCGCGCAGGCCGAAGAGATGTTTTCGGGACTCGAAGAGGCCGAACAGCTTGTACGAATAACCCGTCGTGAAGAGCGCGAGCGGGTGGGCGCGCGCCGCGTCTTCACCGTAGATGCGTTGCAGCGAGTCAACCAGCCGGCGCTCGTAGATGAACGGCCGCATGTGCCAATTTCCTTGCGCGTCGCGGAAACTGATTGGACTCGGCGGGGACAACTTCTCCCAACGTGACTGCGCGCGGTAATCGTAAGGGGCCAGAAAGTCAGCGAAGATTGCGACCGCGTAGAAGAGGATGATGATACTGAGCCCGGCGACGAAACGCTTGCGGCGGCGCACGAACCTGAGGCCGCGCGTGAGGCGCGAGCGGGGCCGCGAACCTTCCTGCGGTGGAGAAGCAGGAAGGTTCGCGTCGTCCGTTCGCACTGTCGCCGCTTTCGTCATCCCTTTATCAAACGGCCGCGCGCGCGACCCGGCCCTCCTCTTCACGCAGCCGCGGGTCATTCACCCTGAGCATGATGTCCGCGATGAGATTGCCTATGAGCACGGCCGTCGAGGTGACGAGCACGACACCCATCAGGAGCGGCACGTCGCGGGCACCGAGCGCGTCCACGCTCAATCGCCCGAGCCCTTCGCGGTTGAAGACGCTTTCGACGATGACGGACCCGCTGATGAGCCCGCCCAGGCTGTAGCCGAAGATGGTAATCAGCGGGTTGAGCGCGGCGCGCAGCGCGTGACGCAAGGTGACGACCCTCTCCGCGAGCCCCTTCGAGCGCGCCACCTGCACGAACTCTTCGCGCAGCGCAGAGCCTAACCCGTCGCGCACCTGTGCCAGAAAAATCGCTATCAGCGGGACCGCGAGCACGAACGCCGGCACGAGGAGTCCCAATGCGGATGAGGCCGCGCCCGCAGCCTCGCCCCCGAAGGCGAAGATGCCCGTGCGCGCGGCGAACGCCAGCGCGACGAGCGCCAGCACGATGCGCGGCGTCGAAGACGCGAGCAGGATGAGAGCGCCGCACAACTTGTCCAGAAGGCCGCGCGGCCGTCGAGCCGCCGCCGAGCCGAGCGGGAGGGCCACGGCCCACGCGAGCACGAGCGCGACGACGGCGAGCGAGAGCGTCGCGGGCAGATGTCGCCAGATGACTTGCCCGACCGCCTGCCGCTTGGAGATGGACTCGCCCAACTCACCCCGCGCCGCGCCCGCGAGCCAGCGCCCATAGCGCACCGCGAGCGGCTGATCCAGTCCGTAGATGCGCCGCTGCTCGATAATCGTCTCCGGCCTCACGCGCGCGTCATTCTGCAAAGCCGACAGCGCGTCGCCCCCCGCCGCCGCCAACATCACGAACGTCAGGACCGAGACGACCAGCAGGACGACGATTCCCTGCAACAGTCTTGAGACTATTAATTTCAGCACGAGCGGAGTCGAAAGCCTTTTCGATGTCAGCCGCCTGTTCCCGGCGGCCGAGAAAAGTTCAAAGGTTATCTACCATCTATCCCCGAGCGGCGACAAGAGTCGGCCGTAGCAGAGGTTGCTCTATGGTTCTTGACCTGAAAAAAAGAGAGACGTAAGCTCAGGCCATGAATTACAAAGATTACATTACTATTGAACCCGATAAGCGTGGCGGTAAGCCTTGCATTCGGGGCATGCGGATTACTGTTCAGGATGTTCTTGAGTATTTGGCTTCCGGTATGACCGAAGAGGAAATCCTGGATGATTTCCCTGACCTCACACGCGAGGATATTCAGGCTTGTTTGGCGTTTGCCGCGGACCGTGAGCGTAAGCTCATCACCGTACCAGCCGCGTGAAACTGCTAAAGGAGAAAGCATGCGTGACCAACTCGCGACCTTGTTCAGCTTAGTTTTTGTGAGCGCGGTCATCGTCTCTGGACAGGAGCGCACCGTGATTCCCGCCGTCTCGCAGCAAGCGCCCGCGCGCGCGGAGGTGCTGGTGCTTGGCGTGTATCACATGGCGAACCCTGGGCAGGACATTTTCAACATGAAGGCGGACGACGTGCTCGCGCCGAAGCGTCAGGCGGAGATGGCGCGGGTGATTGAAGTCCTGAAGAAATTCAACCCGACGAAGATCGCGGTGGAGCGCAACGCAGGGGACAAGCGCATTGAGAAGGACTACGCGGACTACCTGGCCGGTAAGCATGAATTGACGCGCAACGAGATCGAGCAGTTGGGCTTCCGCCTCGCCAAAGAACTAGGGCACAAGACGGTGCACGCGGTGGACGCCGACGGCGAGTTCCCGTACCTGCGCGTCATCAGCTACGCCAAGGCGAGCGGCCGGACGAAGGAGCTGGACGCGATGAATGGCGAGGTCGCCGCGATGGTCAAAGCGCAGGACGAGTACCTGGCCTCGCACAGCATCCTCGAAACGCTGCTCTACATGAACGCCGACGACAAGGTCACGCAGAGCCAGGGCCTGTACTACCGCATGGCGCACTTGGGCGAGCCCTACGACTGGGCCGGTGCGGACCTGATGGCCGACTGGTTCCGGCGCAACATGCGCATCTATAGCAACGTCGTGCGGATCATCGACTCCCCGAACGAGCGCGTGCTGGTCATCTTCGGCGCAGGCCACCTCCCCTGGCTGCAATACAACTTCGGCAGCGACCCCACCTTGCGCCTGCGCAAGCTCGCCGAGTTCGCCAGGTAAGCTCAGACTAAATTGTGCGCCCTTTGACATCCGCGCCGCGAGGTTATAAGTTCTTACCACTCACCGGAAAAATTTAATCGCGAGGAGAGAAGCTCAGAAGGCTTATGGCTAAGAGTGGGTATAAGGGCATCAGCCGGATTGATTGCCCGGAGCGAAAGACTGTCGGCTGGTACGTGCGGGTCAGGCTGAAGAACGTCACGAAATCGAAATTCGTCTCAGACAAGGCGCACGGCGGGAGGGAGGCCGCGCTCGAAAAAGCAGTCGAGTGCCGCAACCAGATGGAGAAGGAGTTGGGCAAGCCGCGCACGGACTGGGTCGTCGTCGGCGAGAACCCGCGCAACAAGAGCGGCATCATCGGCGTACGCCGCGCCGTCAAGAAGTACACGGGCAAGGACGGGCGTGTCTATTTGAACGAGGTCTACGAAGTCTCCTGGAACGCCGGACGCGAGAAGCGCGGCCGCACCTCTGTCTCCATCACCAAGTACGGCGAGGCCGGGGCGTTCCGCCGCGCCTGCGCCATACGCAGGCAGAAGGAGCAGTTGATGTACGGCAACGAGGTCGTCAGCAAGTGGGCGCAGGCGCTCAGCAAAGTGTGCGCCGCATAACATCTCAAGCGAGCCGAGCTTCCAACTTCAAACGCCACCCCGGCGGACGCCTTTGCTGGACAAGGCGTCCGCATCCGTGATTGAATCCGCCTGCCCGTCGGGTTTTGTGCCGGAAAGTTCGTTCGACTCTACTGAAGCGGACCAACAAGATGAAAATTTCAACGCCGGGACGTTTATCCCTTTTCGCCCTGCTCGCCCTAATGATGTTGGCTGCCGCCTGCCAGCAGCAGCCGCAGCCGACGGCAAACGCGCCGCAATCCCAGCAGCAGAACGCGCGCGAGCGCGTCGTCGGCGCGCGCGGCGGCTCCATCACCTACAGGCTGACTTCGCCGCCGCAGACCTTGAACTACCTGATGGCGAAAGAAGAGTCTTCAATCGTCATAGCCTTCTACCTGCTGGGCGGCCGCCTCGTGGAGTTCGACCAGGACCAGCAGAAACACGTTCCGGGGCTGGCGGCCTCATGGAAGTGGGCCGACGACAAGCGCACGCTCGAAGTAAGCTTGCGCGACGGGCTGAAATTCTCCGACGGTCATCAGCTGACGGCGGACGACGTGGTCTTCACAATGCGCGCACTCTACGACGAGCGCACGCAGTCGCCCATCTTCCGCGACACGATGCTGGTCGGAGGCAAGCAAATCGAGACGACCGCCACGGACCCCTTACACCTGCGCATGGTCTTCCCGGAGACGGTGGCCGCGCCCGAAGGATATTTGTCGAACGTCGCCGTACTGCCGCGCCACGCCCTCGAAGAAGAGTTCAACAAGGGGACGCTCAAAGACGCCTGGAGCATCACGTCCGACCCCTCGCGCGTCGTCACGGCGGGCGCTTTCGCGGTCGAAGCCGTCACGCCCGGCGAGCGCGTGCGCCTGAAGCGCAACCCGAACTACTGGAAGAAGGACGCGGCCGGCAACCAGCTTCCTTACCTGGATGCGCTCGTCATCGAAATGGTCGCCGACCCGAACAACGCCATGGCGCAGCTTCAGCAGAACGCCATCGACGTAGTTGATCGCGTGCGCCCGTCTGACTACGCCGCTCTCCAAGCACAGCAGGGAAGCGTCCGCGCCTACGACCTGGGGCCGGGCATGAACACCGATTACATCTGGTTCAACTTGAACGAGGGCGCGCAGAACGGCAAGCCCGCCGTTGACCCGGTCAAGCGCGCGTGGTTCGCGGACGCGCGCTTCCGCCGCGCCGTCTCCCACGCGATTGACCGCAACTCGATTGCCACGTCGAACCTGCAAGGGCTGGCGACGCCGCTTTACAGCTTCGTCTCGCCGGGCAACCGCGCGTGGGCCGCAACGGACATCCCGCGCGCCGAATACGATCTGGCGAAGGCGCGCTCTCTCTTGCAGGACGCGGGCTTCACCGTGCGCGGCACACAGGAAGCGCCGGAGCTTTTCGACTCGAAAGGCAACCGGGTCGAGTTCACCTTGATCGTGCCCGTTGAGAACCAGCCGCGCGTTGACATGGCGACGGTGATTCAGGAAGACCTCTCGAAGCTGGGCATCAAGATGCAGCCCGCGCCGATAGAGTTTCAGGCGCTGACGGCGCGCTGGTCGCAGTCTTACGACTACGACGCTGTGTTGCTCGGCCTCTCCGTCTCTGACCCGGACCCGTCCTCTTACACCAACTTCCTGCAAAGCCGCAGCGGGAATCATCAGTGGGCTCCAAAGCAACAGAAGCCCGCGACCGAGTGGGAGGCGCGCGTGGATCAACTGGACACGGAGCAGGCGCGCGAGCTGGACCCGGCGCGCCGCAAAGCGCACTTCAACGAAATCCAGGCAATCATCGCCGAGCAACTGCCCATCATCCCCATCGTCGCGCGCCACATCACCGCCGCCGCCAACACGCGCATCGGCAACTACCGCCCCGGCACGATTCTTCCGTATTCATTGTGGAACGTCGAAGAACTTTTTATAAGGCAGTAAGAAGGAATAAGGTACAAGGTAAAAGGCAAAAGTGAGGCGGAGAACCACTGTTATTATATCGTTTTGCAATTGAGTGTAGCCTCAAGAAAACATCTCACGCAAAGACGCAAAGAAGACAGTGCGTCTTTTCTTTGCGCCTTTGCGCCTCCAGCGTGAGATTTCCTATGAATCACACTCAATTGCAAGTGGCTATAAAAAGTGGTGTCCGCCTTATTTACTTTTACCTTTTTCCTTCTTTAGTTGACTTGTCTCCACAGCACCAGCATTGAGTGTGCCAGTTGCGCGCGGGTGATGGCGCTCTGTGCCTGGAACTGGCCGTCCTCGGCCGTCATCAGTCCTTTGTCGAGTGCGACCGCGACGTAGCCGCGCAGGGCGGCCGGGATGGTGTTGGCGTCTTTCACCCAGGCGGGCAGCGTGGACGTGGCCTCTGCCTGGGCTTGCAGGCCGGCGGCGCGGACCAGTGCGACCGTCGCCGCGAGCCGCGTGGCGAAATCGTCCGGGCGGAAGCGGCTTCCGGGCGCGGCGTCCGGGAAGAGTGGGCCGCCCGGCGCGTTCTGCACGCTCTCGACGCCGAGCATCGTCTCCCTGTCAGTCACGTCCGTAAAACGCGGCCTGCCCGGCAAATACTGCGGAACCTTCGCGCCGCGCACGAGCGTCGCGGCCAGTTCCGAGCGCGTGACGCCGAAGCCCGGACGGAAGCGCGGGCCGTAAGGCTTCATGACGTAGGAGCGCAGCACGGCTTGAATGTCCGCGCGCGCTTCGGGGCTCAGTCCGTCGAGGTCCGTTAAAGGCGCGTACTCCGCGCGCGTCACCTCGAACACGCCGAGCACGGGCTGTGTCGCGCCCACGGCCTGCGAGACCTGCAAGCGTAAGAGCGCCCCGGCTGCCTCACGTATCGTGTAGCCCTCGCGCTTGCCCGTCAGCCCAGGACGATTTTCCGTGCTCGCTTCGCCGAGCCTCGTCCCGCCCGCGTCGTAGACAGAGAGTGTCAGATCGTTCAGGCTCGCGAGCGGACCCCAGGAGGTGCCGATTGAGGCGAGCACGGCGTCGGCCGGGACGTTGACGTTGACGCTGTAGCTGCCGAGCGGCGAGACGAAGCCGTTAATCTGCTCGGCCGCGTTCGTGACGAAACTGACCTGCCCCTGGTCGAGCGTCGCGCGCCACACGCCTATGCGCCTCTCGGGGAACGCTGCTTCGAGCACGGCCGCGTGCGCGTTGAGCATCCCTGCGCCGACTTCGTGCTGGAAGTAACCTGGGAGCGGTGTGGCCGTGCGTTGCAAGATGTCGCGGACTTGCTTCGGCGTGAGCGTCGGATTGGCTTCGAGCATCAAGGCGACTGTGCCGGCCACCTGCGGGGCGGAGAAACTGGTCCCGCTCGCCGTCGTGTAGAAGGGAAGCTCGGCCGGAGCGAGGCGATTCTTGTCGGCCTCAATCACGCCGAGCGTCCCGGTCACGCTCGGCGCGGTCGCGCGCAGACTGACCACGTCCACACCCGGCGCGACAATCGTCGGCTTGAAGAGCGCGCTCCCCATGTCGCCGCGCGAAGAGAAGTCTGCCAACTTCCCGTACTGGTTGGTCGCCCCGACGCTGATGACCCACGGGGCGACGGCGTAAGGATTCAAGGTGTGCTGGCCCGAACCCGTGTT
The DNA here is from genome assembly GCA_035253525.1 of Pyrinomonadaceae bacterium. Classification (GTDB taxonomy): domain Bacteria; phylum Acidobacteriota; class Blastocatellia; order Pyrinomonadales; family Pyrinomonadaceae; genus QHXM01. Next base: position 31,303 of record DATFCB010000311.1, read on the forward strand.
GCCCGCCGAGAAGACGACGTTGACGCCCCTGTCCGTCAGCATCTTCGTCGCCACGTTGACGGGGTCGTTGGTGTCGAAGACCGTGTTGGCCGAGAAGCTGCAATTGACGACGCGCACCTTGAGCGACGAGCCGCGGCTCAGTAGATAGTCGAAGCCCGCGAGCACGTAACTGAGATTGAGGTCGCCCGCAGAGAGTCCGACCAGATTCACGCCGGGCGCGATGCCGTTGTACTTGCCGCCGGAGCGCACGCCGTTGCCGGCGATGAGGCCCGCGACGAACGTCCCGTGACCGTAAGCCTGGTCCGTGCTCGGCAAGCCCTCCTGGTTGACAGGCTCCACGAAGCCGACCGCCACGCTCTGCGCGTCCGCAAGTTTCACGTTCTGCACGACGCGCCCCGAAAGGTCCGCGTGCGTCCCGTCAAGCCCCGTGTCGAGCACGGCGACCGTCACGCCGCGGCCCGTCAGGGGTACGCCGACGTTCTTCCTGGTCAGGTCCGCGTCGCGGCGCACGCGCTCGCCGCCGGCCAACGCGAGATACGGGTCAATCGTCGGCTGCAACGTGCGGTTGCCGTAGATGGAGCGAACCGAAGGCAGGTGCGAGATGCTGATGACCTGGCTGCGCCGCGCCGTGAGCGCGATGATGGGCAACTCGCGGTAGCGCGTCCCGCCGAGTACGCCTATGTTTCTCAAATCCGCGAGGTCAGTCTCCGTGGGCTTCTGGTGGTAGACGACGATGGCGTTGATGTTGCTGTCGTCCGTCATCTCGTTCAGGAGGATGGCGAACTCAGGGTCAACGCTCTGTAGGCCGCGCAGCCCGAACTCCCTGACGCCGTTCGCGGAATTTTCCGCGAAGGTGTCGGCTCCCGTGATCGTGATGCCGTCGGCACCGGTAATCGTGATGCCGTCGGCTCCGGTAATCGTGATGCCGCCGGGAGTGACGCGGCGGACCTGGCCGTCCGCGCCCGTAATCGTGATGCCGTCGGCTCCCGTGATGGTGATGCCGTCCGCGCCGGTCGCGGTGATGCCGTCGGCGCGACGGACCTGATGATTGTCCGCGCCCGTGGCCGTGATGCCGTCCGCGCCAGTCGCAGTTATTCCGTCCGCGCCCGTCGCGGTGATGCCGCTCGGCTTGCGTATGACGACGGAGTCGGCCTGATAGCCTGTGCCGTCGGCTCCAGTGATGGTGATGCCGTCAGCGCCGGTCGCGGTGATTCCGTCGGCTCCAGTGATGGTGATGCCGTCGGCTCCCGTGGCTGTGATGCCGTTGGTCCCTGTGTAGGTGAAGCCGTCGGCCCCGGTCGCGGTGATACCGTCAGCGCCTGTGGCCGTGATGCCGTCGGCTCCGGTCGCGGTGATGCCGTTCGGGGCGAAGTAGAGGAAGTTATCGGCACCGGTAATCGTGATGCCGTTGGTGCCTACGTAGTTGATGCCGTCGGCCCCCGTAATGGTGATGCCGTCCGCGCCCGTGATCGTGATGCCCGCACGCACCGATCCGAGGCAGAGCAAGAACACCAACGCGAGAGCGGTGGCTTGTCGGGTTCTCTGGGCGATGCTCATATTTTTTACGAAAGTCCGCCCTTGACGGGTGGCTTCTAAGTTTGAACTCGTGGCTGCGGGCTTACTGCCTTTAGCGAGGAAGGGGGTCAGGCACGTGGTCAAGAACTTCGGGCCACGCGAAGCCCCCGATTTTACTCTCAAATTGGTTCGCCGCCGGTTACATTTCCTTCAGTCGGGTCTTGCATTTTTGTTACATTTCCGGGCGTCTTCACGCTATCAACTCGCGGTAAATCTTCTGCGTCTCGGCCGCCGGCTCGACACCCAACTCTTTCTTGAGCAGGCGGCGCAAAGTTTCGTACTGCTCGCGAACCGCGTGGCGGTTCCCCTGCCCCGCGTGCGCGCGCATGATCATGCAGTGCACGTCCTCGCGGTAGGGGTCGTCGCGCAGGATTTCCTGTGCCAATTGTAATGAGCGCGACCAGTCCTCTGTCTTCTGCGCGACGGCCGCCAAGGCTTCCAGGAGGCGCAGGTGCTGCTCGCGGTAGTAGGAGCGCGGCTCCTCTATCCAGTCGTCGTAAGAGCCCTGCATGAAGTCGCCGCGGTAGACGTTGATTGCTGCTTCATACGAAGCGATGCAGCGGTCGAAGTCGCGCGCGCGCCGCGCCGTCTCGCCCTCTGTGACTAAGCGGTCGAACTCCTCAGTATCTATGAAGTAAGAAAAGTTCGAGTTCAACTGGTAGTCGCCGTCGCGGTAGAGCAGGAAGTTCTGCTTCAAGGGCTGATTGCTGTTGAGCGCTTTTCGTATGTGCGAGACGGTCGGATGGAAATTCTTTTCGACGGCCTCGAAGTCTGACTCGCCCCAGAAGGTGTCAATGATGGCATCCTTGGAGGCGCGGCGGTGGCGGCGCGAGGCTATGAAGCAGAGGATGTCGCGCGCGCGCTTGGTCGTCCAGGCGTCGGCCGCGAGCGGCCTCAAGGGGTCGCGGAAAATCTCGACGGGTCCGAGCATGTTAATCGTCAGGTCCGTCACCGCCTGCGGCGTGACGACCTCGATTGCGCGCGGCGTCTCCAACGTCCCCTTCTGCACGACGCGCCCCGCGCCGGCCGCCAACTGCTCGCGCACGTCCGCGGGCAGTAGCTCGGCGGCCTCCGGTTGACTGAAGAGCGGCGTGTTGTTGAGGACTTCGCGCTGGAGCCAGTACTCGTAGTCGTAGCGCGCCGCCAAATCGAGCGCGCGCCGGAGGTGTTCCAGCATCGCGCCCTCGCGCCCCTCAGCGAAGTCGCAGGCGGCGAGCGCGATTGAAGCCTGCGCCTCGTAATAGTAGAGCCCGCGCTCGTGGAAATACTGTAGCGCAGGCTCAAGGTCGCGGCGCGCTGACGTGTGATCGTTTTGTGCCAGGAACACGCGGCCGCGCGAGAGCATCGCCGTGCGGCCCCCCATCTCGTTGTGTGCGCCCTCGCGTGCCTCGACCAGACGGTCGAGCAGGCCGCGCGCCGCCGCGAGGTTTCCGAGTTGCAGGTTGAGCACGGCCTGCTCGTCCAGGAGTTCGCAGCGGACCAAATCAATCCCGGCCTCGTCGTAGGCCCGCGCCGCGCGCTCGTAAAACTCCGAGGCGCGCGCGGCGTCCGCACGCTCGCGGTAGAGGTTGCCGTAAGTCTCGAAGGCTTCGGCGAGCGAGACGACGAGGTTGAACTGCTGGCAGCATTCGAGCGCGTCTTCGAGATGTTTCTCGCACGACTCTATCTCGCCGCGATAGAGGTAGCAGCGGGCCATGTTGAGGTGCGCGGTCGCCTCCTGCGGCA